>CAVCTI010000242.1:0-2702 GCA_963604755.1 Duodenibacillus sp.
GCAGAAAGTCCTGCTAGACGGTCAAAGCGGAGCGAATTAGTATGCGTACGCCCTATGTTCTCATCCATTCCAACGACTGAAGTCGCAGGTTTCCTGACAATTTTTCAATGACTCCAACCCTGACCACAGCGCTGTGCGACAGCGAAGGGCCTCTTTTGTCATAGGGTCTGTCTTTTCAGGTTCGTCCATATAGCGAAAGAGGGTGTCAGTTGTTGTGACAACATTCTCAATCTCGCTACTTGCTTGGGCCTCTAGGATTGGAATCGTGCGAATGAACGGATCTTGATTAGGAATTAGAGCCAAAGCCTGACGCAGTCCCTCGAGGGCAACGCGTGCTTTCACACACAGTTTTAGCGTCTCCTTCGTTTCTAACGCACATTTCGGAGCAAGGGCCGGTAAATCGTTATACGGGATAGAACGATTCCAATTTGGCATTTAAGACTCTTAGGTACAAAAGTTCTGATTTTTTAGTCGCAAGGAGAGGTAAGCGTTAAGACGCCTAACACATCCTATCAAATAGGGTTAAATATTACGATTTTTTTAACATATTCTGCGCGAACTGTGAGGCCATTATTGGTTTCGCAGGTGGCAAATCCAAAGGGAACTCTATAAGTAACTCTGATAGTTGCTAAGTAACTTATAGAGTAAACGGCATATTTATAGAGTACTTTGCCATTTTTATAGAGTAAAACACGAAATTTGTAGAGTAAAACGGCAAAGTTATAGAGTTAACGGAGTTCCTGTCGAAGTTCAAAGGGCAAAAAAATGGCGGGGCTAAGCCTCCGCCAGAGATGAGCTAGAAGGTTTCACAACTAGCCCTAATTTTCCAGTTTTCCAAGGCCTCCCTCTTGCGCTTCGTGTTAAAGAGAAGAGGGAAGGTTATCGTTACTTCCAGAATTCCGGTTTCACCGTCATTTGGCAGAACTCAATTTGCGCATCAATGAGCTTCTTGAGTTCTTTTGGGTTCTTGTAGTCGATGTTAAATCCTGCGCGCTTATGCATATCGGCGCATTCCTTGTCCTGCATCGTCTTTAAGAAGGCGTCAGCGTAGAACTTCACGACTTCGGGTTTGGCTCCCTTAGGAAGAACGATTGCGCGAGCAGAGCCGTACCAGTTCGGGTAGTAGCCAAGTTCTTTTAATGTAGGAACATTCGGTAAAGCTGCATCGCGCTTCGTATCAAAGATACCAAGAACGCGAATCTCGGGATTGTCGCCCTTAATCATGCTAGCAACGTCAGCGATTTTCGGGCATGAGAACTGCACTTCACCTTGGCGCAACGCTAAGAGCTGATCGGCGGTTCCACCGTAGGGAATGGCCTTGTATTTGACACCAGCGGAGCGAGCAAACAACTGCGCGGAAATGTGGTTCGAGGCGCGATTGCCGTTTGTCGAAGCCTTAAGGTTGGGGTTCTTCTTCATCGCTGCAACTAAGTCTTTGAGAGTCTTGTAGGGGCTATCGCCCTTGACAACGATGACGCCTGTTTCTGTAACGTGGTTGCAAACAGGAACAATCTGCTCGGCCTTAAAGCGACCTTCGGCAATGTATTGCGTAAATGTCGGAAGGTTCACGAAACCCAATGTTCTGCCATCGGGTTTGGCTTTCACAAGATCGGTCCAGCCAATCTTGCCGTCTCCGCCAGGCATGTTGTGAATGACAAGTGTCTTACCGACATACTTTTCTGCCATCATAATCAGCGGGCGGCATGTCTTATCAGTGCCAGAACCTGCCTTATAGGCAACGATTACAGAAACGTCTCCCGAAGGGGCCCAAGCAAAGCTCGGTGTTGCGAGCAATGTAGCACCAGCGAGCGCTGCTGCTGTTAACAATAACTTTCTTCTTTGCATCATATCCTCCGTTTTTTTTCACCAGAAGGTTTCTGGCAATTTTTTATTGAAATAAAACTAGTGACTTTGTGCTTGCGCTTTTTTAACCATGCGCTTTTCAAGTTTGCCCATAAAGATCGGCGACAAGATTCCAATTACACACATGCCAATCAGAATCCAGCAAAGCGGTGTGGAAAAGAGAATGCTCGGATCGTTGTCGTTTAATAAGAGAGCGCGACGCAAGCCTCTTTCGCCAATCGGTCCCAAAATAAGACCAAGGACCATGGCAGGAGTACTGAAGTCAAATTTGCGCATCAGGTAGCCAATCAGGCCAAACAAAAGCATCATGCTCACATCAAAGAGCGAGTTATGAATGGCGTAAGAGCCCACAACGCACAAAAGAACAATTGAGGGAATCAAAATTGCATCCGACAAACGAGCGATTTGCGCAAAACACTTCGCGCCGCACATTCCGACGGCAAGCATCGCAAATTGCACGAAAACGAACCCTGCGAAGAACGTGTAGGTCATCCCAGCGTACGTCGTAAAGAGTTCGGGACCAGGCTGCAAGCCGTGAATAATGAGGCCGCCCATTAAGACGGCGGTGACGGATTCGCCAGGAATGCCGAGTGTTAACGTGGGGATCAAGGAGCCGCCAGTGACAGCGTTATTTGCGGCTTCCGATCCCGCAACACCTTCAATGGAGCCCTTGCCGAATTCTTCTTTGTGTTTACTCCAGCGGTGCGCTTCGTTGTAACCCATAAAGCAGGCAATCGTGGCGCCAGCGCCTGGCAAAATGCCGATGATGTTGCCGATAATCCAGCTTCTTAAGCACGTCGGGGTAATGGTTTTTAAGTCTGCCTTGGATAGACCAAAGC
>CAVCTI010000243.1:0-6147 GCA_963604755.1 Duodenibacillus sp.
AGGCTATGGCAAGGTCGAGTGCGACGTTATTGAATACTTAAAGAGTGTGGGGCGCGAGCTTTCACTAGAAATCACAGAAGATGCCGCGAAAAATGTTTGGATGCGCTTTCCTGGAAAGAACGCCATGCTTCCCGCATTTGTTTCAGGTAGCCACGCAGATTCTGTCCCAGAAGGCGGCAACTACGACGGCCTAGCGGGCGTAACAGCAGCACTTTCTGTCGCTTGGTGGATGCGTAAGATGCAGTACACCCCAGAGCGCGACTATGTTGTTCTTATTATGCGTTGCGAAGAGTCGAGTTTCTTTGGCAAAGCCTACATCGGATCTCTTGCTTTCACGGGGCAACTCACAACAAACGAAACCAATCTCAAACACCGCACTGAAGATAAGACGCTCGGCGAATTCATGAGTGAATGTGGTGTGGATGTGGCAAAGGTCACGTCAGGCAAACCTCTCGTTGATTTAAAGCGCATCGGCGCCTTTGTTGAATTGCATATTGAGCAAGGCCCGACATTGGATTCCTCTGCCACTGAACGCGTCGGTATCGTCACAGGCATTCGTGGCAATGTGCGTCATAAGGCTGTGCGTTGCATCGGGCAGACGGCGCACTCGGGAGCTGTGGATAAGCAATTTAGGCACGATGCTGTGATTGCAACAGCCGATTTAATTTGCCGCATGGATAAGCACTGGGATGAGTGGCTTGCCAAGGGCGAAGACCTCGTCTTTACTGTGGGCGTTTTAAAGACAGCACCAACAGCAGCGATTACTGTTGTTCCTGGAGAAACGACATTCTCTGTGGATATGCGCAGTTTGAAACTTGATACCGTCGAGCGCTTTGAAAAACTCATGCGCGAAGAAGCCGAAAAGATTGGCAAAGAGCGCGGTGTTAAGTTTGAGTTTGACAAACTCTTAGTTACGCAGCCCGCAGGCGTCGATGCGGCCTTAAGTGACAAGCTTGCAGCGACTGCTGCAAAGTGTGGCATTCCTGTTAAGCGCTTAGCAAGCGGCGCAGGTCACGACTCCGCTGTGATTGGTAACACGGGCGTGCCTGTTGCGATGATTTTCGTTGCAAACCAAAACGGATCGCACAATCCCTTTGAGACAATGAAGCTCGAAGACTTTATGCGCGGAGCAGAGTTACTCTGGAAGACAGTCGAGCACTTCGAAGAGTAGTGGTGTTTTTAGATTCGCCGAAGGCTAACCGATTAGCTTTCGGCGAAAAGATCTTTTGGCATAGCCGCCGTCGCTGGGTCAATCAAACCAAAGTGCTTGTAGGTTGCGGCTGTCGCTTGCCTACCACGATGCGTGCGTTGCAATAAGCCATTTTGAATCAGGAAGGGTTCAACAACATCTTCAAGCGTTTCGCGGTCTTCGCCTAAGGCGCTTGCTAGGTTGTCGATTCCGACAGGTCCTCCTGAGAACTTATCTAAGATAATTCGCAAGAACTTCCGATCAACAGAATCAAGTCCTAACTTATCCACGTCAAGCATCTTTAGAGCGGTATCAGCAATTTCGCGAGAAATAACGCCGTTACCCTTAACCTGCGCAAAGTCTCTCACGCGACGCAATAAGCGATTAGCAATACGAGGGGTGCCTCGTGAGCGACGGGCAATTTCCATCGCACCTTCTTCTTCGATAGCGATAGAAAGAAGGCCTGCTGAACGCTTAACGATACTTACGAGTTCTTTTGTGGAATAAAACTCAAGTTGATTGACGATACCAAAGCGCGCTCTTAACGGATTTGTCAGGGCGCCTGCGCGAGTTGTCGCTCCAATTAACGTAAATGGCGGAAGATCGATTTTGATGGAACGAGCCGCAGGACCTTCACCGATCATGATGTCGATTTGATAGTCCTCAAGCGCTGGGTAAAGGATTTCTTCAACAACGGGACTTAAGCGATGAATTTCATCGATAAAGAGGACGTCGTTTTTCTCTAAGTTTGTAAGGATTGCTGCGAGGTCGCCGGGACGTTCGAGCACGGGGCCTGAGGTTTGTCTTAAGTTAACGCCCATTTCGTTAGCAACGATGTGAGCAAGCGTTGTTTTCCCAAGCCCAGGAGGCCCAAAAACCAAAAGGTGATCAAGCGCCTCGCCACGCATTTTTGCAGCCGAAATAAAAATCGAAAGTTGCTCTTTAATCGAACTCTGACCGACGTAGTCGGCAAGTCTTAGAGGCCGAAGGGCGCGATCGATGTTTTCTTCTTTGGGATTAGCAACTTCGCTAGCCACAATGCGTTCGACGTTTTCCATAAGTATTAAATCCTCGCTCTCTTTGCGCTATTTTGACAGAGCTTTAAGCGCTTCGCGGATGCCCTCGTTAACAGTAATGTCAGGAGCGAGTTCTTTCACAGCTAACTGCGCCTCGCGCTCTGAATACCCTAAAGAAAGAAGTGCACTCACAATATCGTGCTTGGCGTTAGAGGTGGATGAGCCATCTGCTGCGCTACTGATTGTCGTATCGAGTTTTCCTTTAAGTTCCAAAACGATGCGTTCAGCGGTTTTCTTGCCCACTCCTGGAATACGGGTTAAAAGACCGGGCTCTTGCGTCGCGACGGCTTGAGAAAGAAGTTGCGATGAAACTCCAGAGAGAATCGAAAGCGCAATCTTTGGGCCAATGCCAGAGATGCGAATGAGAAGGCGAAAAAGCGTTCTTTCTTCTTTTGTCAGAAACCCGTAAAGCAATTGCGCATCTTCACGCACGACAAAGTGCGTAAAAAGAGTGACTTCAGCACCCGTCTCAGGAAGGTTATAAAGAGTTGACATTGGGACATCAATCTCATAGCCCACACCATGCACATCCACAAGAATCTGTGGAGGGGCTTTTTCGAGTAAAACGCCTTTAATTCTTCCAATCATTAATCTGCTCTTCCATAAATAAACTTTTCCCAGGCGCTGCGACTTGAGGTGCGTAGACGACCGGCTGCAACGGTTTTTTTCACCACGGTGTTCGCGGATTCAATTTGTGCCATGCGCCTTGAGTGCGCATAGGTGAGCGCGCACGCTAAGGCATCGGCCGCATCGGGCTGCAAATCGTCTTTTAATTTAAGGAGGTGCGCAACCATCGCTTGCACCTGAGGTTTCCCGGCGCGCCCCGTGCCGACAATCGAATTTTTAATGTGTGTGGCACTAAATTCGCAAACAGAAAGCCCTTTTTGCGCAAGGCACGCAAGAGCGGCTCCTCGCGCTTGTCCTAGTAAAAGTGTTGTCTTTGGGTTTCGATTTAAGAAAATGATTTCTGCAGCAGCGACCGTTGGGTGCGTCTCTTCAATGACGCGCGAAAGGTGTTCGTAGATAAACGCCAGGCGCTCGGCTAATTCTCCTGCAGGAACGTGGATGCAGCCCGCAGTGACAAACGTATTTTTCTTCGCTGTTGCATCAATGACGCCAAAGCCTGTGTGATTGAGTCCCGGGTCAACACCTAAGATGCGAACAGAAGTTTCAGTTGTCTCAGACATTATCGGTTCGCTTCCACTTTTGAGGCGTGTGTGAGCATTTCGTAAGCCGCTTTTCGCGTCACATCGGTAATCTCGATGCCGCCAAGCATACGGGCGATTTCTTCGATGCGCTCGACATTATTTAAAACCTTAAGGGTACTTCGGGTAACGCCATTTTCCGTTGTTTTTGTCACTTGCCACTGGTTGTTGGCTGAAGACGCCACTTGCGGCAAATGTGTCACACAAAGGACCTGCCGCGTCTTCCCAAGGCGCCTTAGTAGGAGTCCTACGACTTCGGCCACAGCCCCTCCAATACCGCTATCGACTTCATCGAAAATCAATGTGCCAACAGGCGTGAGCGTTGCGGTGATCACAGCAATTGCTAAAGAAATACGGGCAAGTTCGCCGCCAGAAGCGACCTTTGTTAGGGCCCTTGGGCTAGCGCCTGCGTGACCGGCAACAAGGAATTCACAGCGCTCTAATCCATCGCTCCAAGGATCAACGGCGTTAAGGACAATTTCAAGTTTCCCGCCTTGCATGGCAAGTAGTTGCATTTGCGCAGTTACGGCATAAGAAAGTTTCTTTGCAGCTACTTCACGCACCTTCGTTAGACACGTCGCCTTTGTCTTATAGGTAGACTCGGCGCTCTTAACTTCCTTTTCTAGGGCTTCAAGATCAGAAGCCTGTTCGATGTCGTGTAGGCGCTTTTGGGTTTCTTCATAAAAGAGATAGAGCTCTTCTGGGGGCCGATTAAATTTCTTCGCTAGCCTCCAATAGGCATTGAGCCTTTCATCGAGCGTTTCAAGCGCCTCTTGGTCAGGATTACAGCGAGAAAGGGCGTGACCGGCTTCTCTTACAACATCGTCGACAATGCTTGAGGCTTCAGAAAGGGCGTTTGCAAAATCTGCGAACGTCGCATCAAATTGCCCTGCGCGGGTAAGTTCTGCTTGGGCCTTATTGAGTAAATCAGCGACGCTCACTTCTCCGTTACTTAAGTTATCCAAGGCACTTTGAACGGTTTCTTCGATGTCAGCGGTATTCGAGAGTCTGGCGTGTTCGGTGCTGATTTCTTCGTATTCTCCTTCTTTTGGTGAGAGATCGTTTAAAAGCTCTAAGGTCCAATTTAAGCGGTCGGTTTCAGCGGCGACTCGTTCTTTCTCGTCAATGGCTTTCGCAAGGTGCTGTTTTGCCTCCTGCCAAATTTTGTAATCGCTTCGTACGGCGCCTAATAGTTCCTCGTCTTTGGCAAAACCGTCGACTAAGCGCAGTTGAAAAGCGGTTTTAAGAAGCGACTGATGGGCGTGCTGTCCGTGAATATCAAGAAGAAGCTCCCCTAGTGCGTGCATTTGCGCTACGGTAACAACAACGCCGTTAATCCAACAGCGAGAACGACCATTTGTGTCGACTGTGCGCCGCAAAAGCACTGTATCTGAGGCATCGATTTGCACCTCGCGTAACCAGGTCTGTGTTGGCTCATCAACGGTAAATTCAGCTGAGACTTCTGTTTTTTGTGCGCCCTCTCGAATAAGGGCTACATCGCTTCTTGCTCCTAGCACGAGTTCAAGCGCATCGATAAGAATGGATTTCCCGGCTCCTGTCTCTCCCGTAAGACACGTCAAGCCACTCGTTGCCTCAACAGTGAGCTCTTCGACAATGACGAAATCTTTTAGGTGTAAAAGCGTGAGCATAGTGGCCTATTAATGAACCTTCTCGTGAATCGGATGGTCGTTTTTCGGGAGCGTGCTCCAATTGAGTTTGCGGCTAAACATCTCGTACTGGTTAAAGTTTTCGGGGTGTAGCAAGATAAAGTGTGAATCTTTGCAGGTCCCGATTTTAAGAATGTCGCCTGTCAATACGTCAAAGAAGACTTGCGCATCAAAACTCACAACCGCGCTACGGGTTTCCGTGACCTCAATGCGAACCGTTGCTGTTCTTGGCACAAGAATTGGGCGATTCGAGAGCGTATGCGGGGCAATCGGAACTAAGAGCATGGCCCCTAACGCGGGATGCATAATCGGGCCCCCGGCACTCATCGCGTAAGCGGTTGACCCAGTTGCGGTACTCACGATAATGCCGTCGGCGCGTTGCAGGGCCAATTCCGTTTCATCAACGCGCAACATATATTCGACCATACCCAGGGCGCGTCCGTGGCAGATACCAATGTCGTTTGTCGCGAGGGCAGAAAACACCACTTTTCCGTCTCTTAAGAGCGTTCCTTCAAGCATCGGTCGCGTATCTAAGCAATAGTGGCCTTCGAGCATCGGAGGAAGCAACTCGTCGATATTGTCGACTGTGATATCGGGAATAAAGCCTAAGCGCCCGGCATTAATGCCGATTAACGGGATGTCGTGATGCGCAAGGCTTCGAGCCGCTCCTAACATCGTTCCATCACCACCGATGACGATAACAACATCGGCTTTGGCGATGATTTCTTCAATACTAGCGGGCTTAACTGAGGCATCCGACCCTAAATTTCGCACGCTATTGGCGTCAAGCAACACCTCGGCGCCGCTTTTTCGGACATAACTCAGAACCTTAGTAACAGGATCCGTGAGATCGTCAACTGGCTTACTGATAATGGCAACACAAGAAAATTTCTTCATAAAAAGGGCTCACGAATCAAGGGAAAAGAATTTATACATCTAGCGGCGAAATTATAGAAAGGTTCTCAGAAAACCCGCGACTTCTGTCGTTGGGACGAATGAGAACATTAAAC
>CAVCTI010000244.1:0-4373 GCA_963604755.1 Duodenibacillus sp.
CTTTACCAAACGCACGACGGATTGCCTGCCCACCGCCAGCGAGCACACCTTCAAGGCCTGCGCTGTTCGGAAGGAGTTTCCCTGACCCGCCTGCGATAGCCGCTGTTGTAGCGCCTACGCCATAGGCCGACCATAGCCCTTCATCGGCTTCACGGCCTTCTGCAAGGTTATCTGAAACGACTTGGTTCGCCGACAACGCTCCTCAAAAAATGACCATATTAACCACTGGTTAAAAAAGTTATCCGAGCGTTTTTTTCTCTTTTCTCTCCTCAAAATCGGGTTCTCTCTCTGCCTCCATCTTATTACGAACGCTTTCAAGAAATTCATCGAAATCGGATTTATAGGTTTTGTCCGAGATTCTTTTGAACTTTTGAAATTCCTCTTTCGCGATATCGTCTGTTTGCTTCCTAGACACGGTGCCATGTCCCTTCAGTACCTGAAAACCATTAAATTTAATGAAGGAATCAAGACTTTCAACCCAATCGGACATTGTCATAGTACGGTGGTTGGCAACAATGTTTTCGGCATAATCAAGAAACATATTCACCAAACGATTTAGTCGTGTCAGTTCTTCTCTTGTTAGATAGTTTTTTGCAACAGTTGTGTCATAAAGACTAATTTGTTTTTTGTCCTTCCAATTCGTCAGCCCCATGTTTGGTTTACTTGCATCTGCACGAATTGAGATGATCTCAGCTGCTGTGTGTCCGTGGACGGCAAAATGCAGTTTGTCTTGGACGGAAGCAAAGAAATTTTTAGTTGTTTGTGATTTTGAATCGTAATCAATACTGCACTGTGAATAGATATCAGTAACCTTCTGATAAAACCTTCTTTCTGAAGCTCGAATTTCACGGACCTTTTCGAGAAGTTCATCGAAATAGTCTTTACCAAATAAGTTCTCCCCCTGCTTCAACCTGTCAATATTGAGAGCAAAACCCTTAGTCAGATATTCTCGGAGAACTTGAGTCGCCCACTTTCTAAAAGTTATAGCCTTTGATGAACTTACTCTGTATCCTATCGCCAAAATGACATCTAAACTGTAGTATGCAATTTCATACTCTTTTCCATCGGATGCAGTTGTCAAAAGTTTTTTGACAACTGACTTCTCGCTCAACTCTTCATCCTTGAAAATACAAGACAAATGGTAACTGATATTTTGTTTTGTCGTATCAAAAATTTGCGCGATACCTGATTGTGTCGCCCAAACGGAGTCATCTTGAACCCATAAACGAACAGTTTCTTTCTCGCCGGATTTGCTTGTATAAAACACGAAGGGAGATTCGGGTTTAAGTCCGTCAAGGCTTATATTCCGCAATTTTGCTGCTGTCAGTATGACATTCATCCACTTGACGGGAATGTGGTCAACTTTTTTCCAATAGGCCACATTGCTCTGAGCAACTCCGATAGCTTTAGCTAGGTTAACCTGTCCACCAAATTTCTCAATAATCTCTTTTATCTCGGCCATCGACAACTCCAGTAAAAAAAACAAAAATAAGCCATTTCTAACAACTTTATCAAATTATACAGGCCTGTTCGATATTTAAACTTGATATTTATTTCCTAGCACTCAACTATTTCTTTGATAAAAGGTATTTTCTCCTACTCCTATTTACTCCAAAACCCGATTTTCCTTTGCCTCTTGAATATAGCGGCTTAATGCCTCTTTCCAATCTGGTAGCGGCGTAAAACCACTTCTAACTAGCTTACCTTTTGAGAGTCGGCTGTTAAAGGGACGTTTGGCTTTCGAGAGCCCGTACTCGGCCGTTGAAACCGTTTGGACTTTCACGCTATTGCCATTTTGGCGGAAAATCTCTTTTGCAAACTGCGCCCAACTGATAAAACCACCCTCGTTTGTCGCGTGATAAATCCCGTACTTATCCGTTTCAATCATATCGACAAGTAAGCGCGCCAAATCAAAGGTATAAGTCGGAGTCCCGATTTGATCGTCAATAATGCGAAGCTCGTGATGGGTCTTTGCAAGATGAATCATCGTCCGAACAAAGTTCTTTCCATTAAGACCAAAAACCCACGCCGTTCTCACAATGAAAAACTTCGTCAGAATCTTTTGGAGTTCTTCTTCAGCCGCAAACTTTGTTGCGCCGTAAACGTTAAGGGGTGATGGCTTCGAAGTCTCCTCGTCCCAAGGGTCAGTGCCTTGTCCATTAAAGACATAGTCCGTGCTGATATAGACCATTTTGGCATTAATCTTTTGCGCAGCAAGGGCAATGTTTTTTGTGCCTAAGACATTGACAGCATAAACCGTGTCGTAGTTTTCTTTTTCTTCAGCGGCATCCACTGCCGTCCAGGCCACGCAGTGCACAATCGCATCAGGGCGAATCTTTTCTAATGCTGCGTTTACATCATTAGCCTTCGTGATATCAAGTTGCACGTAAGGGGCTTTCGTGGCAAAACTCCCGTCAGCCAAACCCGAATAACAAGGTTTAAGGTCTGAAGCAATCGCTTCGTGCCCAGTAGCCTCTAAGCGATTGACGACATCGTGCCCGAGTTGACCATTAACACCTGTGACGAAAACTCGCATAACGTTTGACTTCCCTAAAAAATACGTACCCTGATTTAACGATTCCCGTACATCTTCGCGTAGTAGTTCTGATATTCGCCTGAGACAATCGTCTCCCACCACGAGCGATTGGCAAGATACCAAGCAATGGTCTTTGTGATGCCGTCGGCAAAACGCGTCTTAGGCAGCCACCCTAATTCGTTATGAATCTTTGTCGGGTCGATTGCATAGCGTCTATCGTGGCCCTTACGGTCTCTGACGTGAACAATTAGGGATTCGGGACGCCCTAACTCTTTACAAATCAATTTAACGATATCGATATTACGCATCTCGTTATGGCCACCGACGTTATAGACCTCGCCGACGCGTCCCTTTTTTAAGACCGCTTCGATTGCCTCACAGTGATCTTCCACATAAAGCCAATCGCGCACATTAATGCCTTCACCATACACGGGAAGCGGCTTATCGTTTAACGCATTGATAATCATGAGCGGGATTAACTTTTCAGGGAAATGATACGGCCCATAGTTATTTGAGCAACGCGTGATTGTCACAGGAAGCCCGTAGGTTCTGTAGTAGGCCAACACCAATAAATCCGCTGAGGCTTTGGAGCTACTGTAGGGAGAACTTGTGTGCAACGGCGTCTCTTCTGTGAAAAAGAGATCAGGGTGATTAAACGGCAGGTCGCCATAGACCTCGTCGGTAGAGACCTGGTGATAGCGCTTAATGCCGTACTTGCGGCAAGCATCCATTAAGACGGCGGTACCCAGAATATTGGTTTCAAGAAAGACCTGCGGATTTTCGATGGAACGGTCGACGTGGCTTTCGGCAGCAAAGTTCACAACGACATCGGGATGCTCTTGTTCGAAAAGCGTGTAAACCGCGTTTCTGTCGCAAATATCGGTTCTTGTGAAGCGAAAGATTTTATTCTTAAGCGCCTCTTCTAGTGTCGAGAGATTTCCCGCATACGTGAGCTTATCTAAGCACACAACACGATCTTCGGGGTATTTCTTTAACCAGTGATAGATAAAGTTTGAGCCAATAAAGCCGGCTCCGCCAGTGACAAAAAGGTTCATAAAGAAAACTCCATCGCACTAGCTTTTAAGGTTGGGTGCATTTTATCTTTTTCACTTAGTGTGATTTCTCCGACTTCGGGCCAACAAATCGCAATATCGGGATCATTCCAGCAAATGCCCCCCTCATCTTCTAGGTGATAGAAGTCATCGCACTTATAGACAAACTGAGCCGAATCACTTAAAACAAGAAAGCCATGAGCAAATCCGCGCGGGATATAAAACTGGCGATTGTTTTTTTCCGAGAGCGTAACGCCAACGTACTTTCCGTAAGTTTCCGATCCTCGCCGCAAGTCGACAGCAACATCGAAAACTTCACCGGAAATCACACGCACGAGTTTAGCCTGTGGGTGCGTCTTTTGAAAGTGGAGCCCCCTTAAAACACCTTTGGTGGAAGAAGATTGATTGTCTTGAACGAATGTTGTATCAATACCAAGCGCTCTAAAGTTTGCCTCGTTATAGGTTTCCATAAAGTAGCCACGGCTGTCCCCAAATTTCTTCGGTTCAATAATAAGAACCCCATCGATTGCCGTTTTTGTGACCGCAAACTGCCCCATACGAATCGCACTCTTAATAACTTAATTTACCCTGAGCAACATTTCTTAAATGACTGCCATACGGGGACTTCCCGTAACGGTCCGCAGCCTTTAAGAGCTCAGTTTGATTAATCCAGCCATTGCGAAAGGCAATTTCTTCAGGAGCAGAAATCTCAACGCCCTGCCTGTTTTGCACAATGCGAATGTATTCAGAGGCCGCAGCTACGCTTTCCATTGTTCCCGTGTCTA
>CAVCTI010000245.1:0-2770 GCA_963604755.1 Duodenibacillus sp.
GCACACACGTGATGTCGGTGGCGGCTCCCGGTCTTATGGAATGCGTTGAACGAGGCGAACTCAATACGCCAACAACGCGAGAGTTATTAAAGAAATATCTCGCCCCCATGCTTCACGCGGGAATCGACACCTTGGTTCTTGCCTGCACGCACTACCCCTTCTTAATCGATGCAATTCGAGACGTGGCAGGGCGCCCATTACAGATTATTGAACCGAGTTCAGCTGTGGCCGATGTTTTGTATTCAAGGCTACTTGACAGAACACTACTTAATGAAAAAAAGCGTCCAGGAACTGAACGCTTTTGGATTAAAGATCACACGAAGTTTGAAGCCACATTAAAAAGACTGTGGCCTGCCTGCACTAAGACCGAAGAGTTAACGGCGTAGCCCCTTCTTCTAATAGGTAGGGCCTCATCTTTTCCCGAAAATCTTCAGGAAGCGCCACGGGTTTAAAGCCTTTACTTTGAGAAACACAGACCATTGTTTCCGTAAGACGCACGCACTCAGTTTCTCCTCGCGTTAACGTCATCGCAAAGCGAATAGAAGAAAAACCCAACTTCTCAATCCAGAGATTAGCCTTGCAAACGTCCCCAGCCTTACAGGGACTGACGAAATTGCAGTGAACGCCAGCCACAGGAAGCACTAAGCCACCTTGGATAATCTCCATAAATGGCTTTTTAACGACCTCAGCGAAGAAATCCTCGATAAGACCGTTAAACATCGTGAAATAGTGCGGATGAAAAACGATTCCCGCACTGTCGCAATGCGAGAAACGAATCTGGATTTCTTTCGTAAACGTCCGATGCACGACGTAGTCTCCTAAAACTCTAAGAGAGAATCCTAACGAATTTTGCGGGTACGAAAAAAGAGCCAACGAGTTGCTGTTAGCTCTTAATTCTCGAAAACGAAGAATGCAAACGACAAGTCGCGCATTAAATTAGCGCAACTTCACTTCCTTAAAAGCGACGTGCTTGCGAGCAACCGGGTCGAACATCTTGAGTTCGAGCTTACCAGTTGTATTCTTCTTATTCTTCACCGTCGTCACGAAATAGCCAGTCTTGGCTGTCGATTCGAGCTTGATGATTTCGCGGGCGCCTTTTGCCATGGTCCGATCTCCAGAAAATTAAATTTCACCGCGGGCACGCAAATCCGCGAGCACCGCATCGATACCGACCTTGTCAACCGTGCGCAGTCCAGCCGTTGTCAAACGCAGGCGGACCCAACGATTCTCACTTTCGACCCAAAAACGACGATACTGCAAATTCGGCAGGAAACGACGCTTGGTCTTGTTGTTCGCGTGCGAGACTTGATGGCCGACCATCGGCTTCTTGCCGGTGATTTGACAGACTCTTGCCATCACATACTCCCGTATAAAAAAGTTAAAAACACAACACACCCTGTCCAAAACAGCGTGTGGACTCAAAAAATCAAGGAAGGCGATTATAGGGCAAAGCTCTGCCCGAGACAAGTTCCAAAGAGGACTCTTTTCAATTCGTCTGATTTTTTTGAAACAAATTCCATGAAAGGCAAGCTCTTCCCTTGCTCGCCTAAGCCATAGTGTTACGCAATGGATTTTGTGTTCAAAAAACATCTTGAGCGCATTTGCGCCTAAGATGATTCCCTTCACAAAAAAAGTGAATTTTTTTCTCTGATTTTATTTAATTTTTCTCCGTCTGCTCTCTACATCAACTTGAGCGCAAACGCGCTCAAGATAACAAATGACCCGTTTTTGGCGTTGTAAGATGTCAGAAGATTGACCTCTTTTTTGGTGCCACATGAAACAACGCCTCCTCCTTCTTTCTTCTCTATTGCCCCTTCTCTTCTTGGGGAGCAATCCTTCTTTTGCAACTTCTCTAGAAGGGCAATCTGCCCTATCTTTAACAAAAGAAGAAGCCGCTAGTTTTTCTATTAGCCCAATTCCTGATGCCGTCTTTCAGAAGATGAAGGGAAAGTCCTACAAAGATGACTGCCCTGTTCCCAAAGACGAGTTGCGTTACGTACGAGTCCTACACAAAACGCTCGACGGGAAAACAAAGACTGGTGAAATCATCGTCAATCGCCTTATTGCTCAGGATGTCGTAGAAATCTTCCATGCGCTTTACAAAGCCAACTACGCGATTGAGAAGATGCATCTTATCGATACGTATGACGCCGATGATGAGCGCTCGATGCAAGATAACAACACAAGTTCCTTTAACTATCGGACCATCTCTGGGACGAAAAAGATCTCCAAGCACGGCTTAGGACTCGCCATCGACATTAACCCCTTGTACAACCCGTGCGTCAAGACGCTTAACGGAAAACTTCACGTTGAACCAATTACAGGTAAGCCCTATCTTGCAAGAGACAAGTCCTTCTCTTATAAGATTGACCACAACGATTTGACCTACAAGCTCTTTACCGAACGCGGCTTTGATTGGGGTGGAGACTGGAAAAACCGAAAAGACTATCAGCACTTTGAACTACCAAGTTCTCTTTTTGAGAAACGAAAAGCGGCTCTTAGCCCTCAAAAATGAGTCTTTCAGTGGTTCAAGTTAGAATTGGCATCTCTATTTAGGGTATCTTTTTCCTATGCAGATTCTTCTAGCTAGACCTCGAGGATTTTGTGCTGGCGTCACGCGGGCTGTCAGTGTCGTTGAGAGAGCTCTCGGAATTTACGGGGCTCCGGTTTACGTGCACCACGAAATTGTTCACAACCGCACCATCGTTGAAGGGCTGCGCGAAAAAGGCGCTATCTTTGTCGACTCTCTAGAAAGTGTCCCCGAAGGGGC
>CAVCTI010000246.1:0-2468 GCA_963604755.1 Duodenibacillus sp.
GGCCTATGTGACGCGGCTCTTGGTACGGAAACCAAGGGCTCACTCATGATCCCTGGGATGCGTAATGGCGTCTTTGCGTTTAAACCCACTGTCGGCTTGATTTCAAGAAGTAATGTCGTTCCGATTTCGCACAACTTCGATACGATTGGAGTCCTTTCTCGATCGATGGAACACATTCTTACGATGGTTCCGATTCTTGCTGGGTACGATAGCGATGACCCAGAAACTGAAGTTGCCTCTCAAATTGATCTCACGGCTCTTGAGGCATCAGATGAAAAGATCCGCATTGGCGTACTTCAAATCGAAGGAGACCCGAAGATCGATTCTGAAAGCGAAGAAGTCTTTAAAGGTTTCTTAGAGAAGGGAACGCAATCTGGAATTGAGTTCGTTCCCGTTTTTGCAACAAATCCTAAAGAAGACTATGAATTAATTACCTCAGTGGATTTCGCGCGAGAAATCGATGCGCTTTTAAGTCGGTATGCAACGGCCGACATTCCTAACTCTTTTGCCGCTTTGTGTGAAATCTATGAGAAAGATCCCACACTACGGCCCTTTGGCATGAATCGCTTACTTTTAGCTAAAAAGCTTTCGCGTGAGGTCAGTCAAGATACTTACGAAGAGAAGGTAAGAGAAACAGTCTTAGGAAACCGAGGAGCGATTTCTCAACTACTGAAAGTCAATCGCGTGGATGCCTTACTTTACGTGGGATTTACCCCATGGTGGGCGCTTTCTGGCGCTCCTTCTTTGGCAATCCCCATTGGAAAAAAGGAAAGTGGGGAACCTGTGGGTGTGATGCTCGGCGCGGCTTACGCCGAGGATGCACAGTTGCTTCGTATAGGGAAACTTCTTGAGAAAGTGTTTCGCACAATCTAAACGTTTTAATCCTTCAAGCAGCCAATTGGCACAACATAGACGCCGTCTTTTGGCCTTTGGTAGGCGTATGGGCCGACACCCGTTAGCACCATCTTAAATGCGGGCGCTTTCATTTTTGTCGTGTCGATCCTGTTGGCTAAGGCCGAGAGCGTTTTGGCTCCTTCTTCGATTGATTTGTCGCCGCCGAGTTTTATCTCAATTAAACCGAATTTCCCGTTACGTAAGTGGATAACAGCGTCGCACTCCAATTCGTTCTTGTCACGGTAGTGGTAGACGCAACCTCCAAGGGCTTCAGAGTACACACGTAAGTCTCTTACGCACAGAGTCTCAAAGAATAGTCCAAAAGTTTTTAAGTCATTGATTAAGTCTTCTGGCCCGAGACCTAAGGCAGCCGTTGCAATCGAGGGATCTGTGAAATACCGTGTATCTGAGGTGCGAATCGCAGTCTTACTCCGTAAATTCGGATTCCAAGCTTGTGAGTCCTCAATCACGAAGATTTTCTTTAAGGCTTTTAGATAGGCAAGTATTGTGTTCTTACTTACCTTCATGTTTTCATTTTTGGCAATGTCTTCGAGCATGGCACGAGCGGATGCTTGTGTGCCTTGGTGCCTTGCGTAGGAACGCATAATTTTTTTGGCAAGTTCGCTATCGCGACTCGTTTCATCAACGCGAGAGATATCAAACTTCGTGACTGCCTCAAAGTACTCTATTGCCTGATTAAGGGCGGCCTTTTTGCTTCTCTTAGACAATGCTTTTGGCCATCCGCCACAGCATGTTAAATAGGCAAGCTGCTCTAGATTGATTTGATTGGTGCCTTCAACGAGATACTCTTCTTTGTCGGTAGCGAATAACTTCGATAGGCTCACGTCTCCTGTGGACTCTTGAGATTCCCAAAGGCTCATCGGGCGAAGTTTGAGCCAGGCAAAGCGGCCTGTGCCCGTGTGGAATATCTTCTCATAGCTTTGCGGGACAGAAGAGCCCGTGAGAATAAACTGCCCATCTTCGCTACGTTTATCGACTTCGTTTCTCACAGCATCCCAAAACTTCGGAACGATCTGCCACTCATCAATCAAGCGTGGAGTCTTGCCTTGCAGTAAGAACTTGATGTTGGTCTCTGCCATGGCGATGTTCTGCGCCTTGGTATCGGAATCTGTCATCGAGAGGATGCTCTTAGCTTGTTGGCAAGCTAAAGTGCTCTTGCCGCAAAACTTGGGGCCTTCGATTAGCACGGCTCCCATTGCATCAAGTTTTTTCTCAAAATTTTGTCAGCAATTCTTGACTTATATTTCTTCATTTTCGCGATTTTTATCGGTACTGAATTGAGAAAAGAGATTTTACTTTATATCAAGTGATTATGAGATTACAAAAGGACTTTTTGCTGTTTTTGTTGTGACAGTTGGCGAAATTTTAATGGAGCAGTTGGCGACGGTTCTAACCTTTCATCATAGGCTCATATGGTGAGTTTCTCGAGGTTCACTCGAGTTTGTTTTGCCTCATTAGGGGAGAAAGAAACTAGAAATGAATTGCCCCCAATTTCTGGGGGCAAACATCAATCAAAATGAAATTAGCGCTGAGATCTCACATCGCCATAGAGG
>CAVCTI010000247.1:0-2953 GCA_963604755.1 Duodenibacillus sp.
GCTCTCAGAGAGGTCAAAGCGCATCTGATAACCAAAAAGCGAGCGTGTTCCAACGCCCGTGCGATCGGACTTATCGGTCCCTTTTTCGTATACCGTTCTCAGGAAGGTTTCATATTGGTCGTACATGGTCGGCTCCAGAAAAATTTTTCTAGATTTTAGCCCATCGGTTTCCGAGAAAACGACAAAATTTTGGCGCCTTTAAATTGGCGCCAAAGCTTTTCTTACGGTTCTCTTTTTTTCTGAAGCTCTTAAGTCGCAGGAAGATTTTTTAGTAAGCGGAAAAAGAGAATCGTCAGGTGATAGTAAACCGGAGCTGAGAAAATCAAAGGCGCAAAGCGCTCTAAGCTACCGCGACCGATGTAGAGCTCTCCTTCCCAACTTTTCGATCCTAAGCTACGCTTAATCGTGCTAATCACAATATCTCCCATCACGCAGGACAGGACGATGGCAAAGGAGTAAAGGGCGACCTGATAAAAGCGAAATGGAGTAAGCCAAAAGAGTGCAAGACCAACTAAGAAGGCACATAAGCACCCCACAGTAATTCCTTTCACGGTCTTATGTGGATTCATTCTGAGGCTCTTGCCGCCTAAGGCAGAACTTGCGAGAACCGAGAAGAGGTCGGCGCAAAATGTCACCAAAAGGTAGAAAAGAAGCATCAGGGCGCCAGAGGAGTTGTAGCGCTCAAAGCGCGCGAAATCGAGTGTCGCAATCGCTGGGGCGTGACTGACGCAGAAAACGCAAATCATAAGGCCCCACTGCACCTTGGCCACGCGCTCTAAGAATCGGTCAGAGTCATTTCCGATAGCAGCGACGCACGGCAACAGTAAAAAGACGTAGACCGGAATCAGAAGCGTGAAGTAGGGCATTAAGTTGTAGTACACGAGAGCGTACTGCGCCGGAATCACAAGGTAAAAAGCAATTACCAATACCCAGTGGTCACACGGTCGAATGGGCGTTAATGCTATGAATTCACGCAATAGGAAAAACGAAAGAATCGCAAAGATTACGACAAGCATCGTTTGCCCAAAGCCCCAGGCGACTGTGAAGATGATGACAAGCCACCAACCCATTCGCACACGCGAATTGACAATCGCTAAGCGAAATGTTTGCTCTGGGGATTTTGCTCGCCCTGCGGCCCATAAGCCATAAATTGTTGCTGAGGCCATTAAAACAATGAGGGCGGTAAGCAGTATGAGATAGGCCTGCTGCAGGTCAATACCAAGTCGCATCATAGGGCCACCTTCGCTAAATCAATCACAGCTTCACGTGCACGGGTTAAGAATTCGGCCTTTGGATCAGAAGCACTGTGTTCAAGAGGGGCTCCAAAGTGCACAGAGCACACAGTAGGCACGGGAATATAGGTTCCTTTCGGAAGCGCTCGGTGGAGGTTTTCGATGTAAACGGGAATGAGTTCTACATCAGGAAACGAGCGCATGAGTCTCCACAGGCCGCTTTTAAATTCGCTTGGAAGTTCTTGCGGACGACGGGTCCCCTCGGGAAAGATAATAAGGGAGTCTCCAGCCTTAAGAGCTTCCTTTAAGGGAGCTAAGGGGTCAACTCTTTCTTCGTGTTTGCGGTCAACCAAGACAACATTGAGTTCTTTCATCGCGAGGCGGCGACGAAAGAGGCCTTTTGTCCAGTAGTCTCTTGCTGCTACAGGACGCGTCGTTGGACGTAGCGCCCCAGGCAACGATGACCAAATCACAATCGTATCCAAGTGGCTGGTGTGATTGGCAAAGTAAATGCGTTGCTTACGAGTCGGAGACGAACCATGCCACTGCGGGTAGGCGCCGACCAAAAGGCGGGTTGCCCACACAATGGGTGTCATCAGGTGAAATTGAATCACAATGTTTCTCCAAGGCGTCCTTGAGATTGGCAAGTATTATAAAAGCCGATTCCTAGGGCGCGTCCGTATTTTTTGTTTCTGAAAGCCCCTCATTTCTGAGAACTTTGCTAATAACAGGTTCATCAAAAGAGCCCGTTATGGTGTAGTCGGTAGTCAATATGTAATTTAGGGGCTTACTTAAAATCCACTGCCCCACGTAAGCACCAAGTCCGATAAACGGATTAATAATCGCAATAGGAAGAGATGCTGCTCCTGCATCAATGTGGGGGACAACACGCGCCTTGGCATTGAGTTTGGAGTTGGCGATATCGGCTAGGCCTGAGAGCGTAATCGAGGCTTTGGTACCGACAAGTTCAATCTTTTCGCTTGTGAGAATGCCGTCGGCGATGAGCATATTGCCTGTGAACGAGTCAAAGGTAAAACTCGTGTGTGCCGAATCAAAGAAGTCAAGCGTGAGTTTCTTAAGTAGCGACTGCAGTGAAACAAACGACAAGAAGGCGCCACCGACCCCCATATCAGCCTGCTCAAGGTATCCTCGCTTCATATCAATGCGAGCATTGCCCTGTAGGGTTGAAAGCTCTGGGTCCCAAGGTGATCCCTTCCAAAGTAGCGAGGTGCGAACCGAGCCCGATCCCTTGCCTAAAATTCCTTCGTGGCCAAGTCGCTTTAAGAGTTCTCCTGCGTCTGTTAGGTCAAGAGTGGCTGTAAGACTTGTCATGTCATCGGCGGACCATTCGCCCTTAGCGGTCAAGATCGCATCGGGATTTGTGAGCCGTAGCGAATCAATGCGCCAAGAAACGCCATTTTGTGTTCGTGGTGTTGAGGCTTGTAGGCTTAGAGACCCAAGGTTAGCGTTCTTATAGGCGAGATCTTTTACTTCCAAAACCAAAGAAGGCATCGCTGCTTTGAAGCTTTCTGTTTTTGCTGATTCTCTAAAGTTTTCTTCAAATGTCTTTGATGGGTGATAGCGTGAGAAGTTTCCTACAACGTGTCCGTTCGGGCCACGAGTAAAGTCCCAGGTTAAGAGCCCTGTGGCTTCTTTGCTATCGATTGAGAAGGTCCAAGTTTCTTTTCCGTGCCACTTGGCTCGCCCCATAAGGTTCGTTA
>CAVCTI010000248.1:0-8787 GCA_963604755.1 Duodenibacillus sp.
GCCCTATGTCATGCACGAGTCTAGAAAGGACGAGAATCACCGTTATCGTGTGAATAACTTCGGCTTGCTAGCTGAAATTAACACGGTCAATGAGGGAAATGTCTACGGCGCCTATGCGCTCTTAAATAAGAAAGACTTCAAGGCGAAAGATAAGAATGCCACGGCGACAGATTACAGCCTTTACGCTGGCGCTGATGCCTTAGTGCGGCCCCTAGCCAATGCCTTCTTTGTGAGCTCTGATTTAGGTCTTGGCTTTGAGAGTCTCTCAGTTAAACGTAGCGCAGTATTTAACGGCTATGGGGTAGCTGCGCAGAAGCGCTATACCGCTTGCGGACTCTATGGATCTGTAGGTGCAGGCTTTGATGTGGGCTACTCAAGCCTAAGCCTTACGCCTTTTGCGAAACTTAACTACAACATGCTTTATCAGAGAGGCCTAAGAGAGGACGGCAGAGACGGGATGGAACTGAAACTCGGCTCTGAGACCTTCCAAGCCTTGTCATCTAGTGTGGGATTAAAGGCAGAGTCTACAAGACTCACGGCAGGCGGCACCGCCCTCTCTGTCGCAGGGAGTCTTGCTTGGAAATATGAACTTCTCGAGAACTACGGAACTATTCGGGCATCCTTCAGGCAAACTTCGGGGCCTTCCTTTCATTACGAAGCCAAGCCCTATGAGAGCTCTTCCTTTGAGGCCATGGGGTCGGTGAAAATCAGCAAGGGCAACTTCAGTTTCAGCACGGACGTGGGTATTGAGACCTACCAGGGCTCAGGCAATGATTTCTTCGCTAGGGCGAACTTTCTCTATAGCTTCTAAGCTAAGAGAAAACCTATGCGCTTCTCTCTTGCTGCCGTTTGACGCATTCTTCTTGTGGACATCTTCTAGAGTGCTCTAGCCCTAACGCTTTGACCTGCGGCCACCACCGCGTGCGTAACGCTTCCTGCGACCTAAGTCTTTTACACACGCTGGCTCTAACTTTTAGCGAAGGTGCGCGGCCTTTAAAGCCATTACGGTTCCTTTCACATCGTGCACACGGAGAATGTGCGCTCCTTTACGCACGGCGCGCAAAGCAGTCTCCACCGATCCTGTATCACGCTCTTTGGGATTAGTGATACCCGTCAAGGCGCCAATCATACGTTTACGAGAAACGCCAATGAGAATCGGGAAACCACCGCTATCGAAATCTTCAAAGTGATTGAGTAAATCGATGTTTTCTTGCATCGTCTTACCAAACCCGAAGCCTGGGTCCCAGGAGATTTGTTCGCATTTCACCCCAGCACGAATAAGTTCTTCACTTTTACCCCGTAAGAAATCCGTAATATCTTGAAAGAGATTTCCTTCTCTCACAGCCTCAAAATGCATCACAACAAGACCCACGTCGCTTTGCGAAACAGCCTTAACGGCGCCATTTTCAGTAAACCCACGTACATCGTTAATGATGTGAACGCCAAGGGCAATAGCCTCTTTCATCATTTCTGGCTTATAGGTATCTACAGAAACGGTGTAGCCCTCTTTAACGAGAGTTTCGAGAACAGGTAAGACGCGCAGCGCTTCTTCTTCAAAAGAAACGGGGGCGTAACCTGGTCTTGTGGATTCACCTCCGATATCTAGAATATCGGCGCCATCTTTCGCAAGTTGCCGAGCAAAACGAACCGCTGCTTCGTATGTGGCGTGATCTCCACCATCGGAAAACGAGT
The DNA here is from genome assembly GCA_963604755.1 of Duodenibacillus sp. Classification (GTDB taxonomy): domain Bacteria; phylum Pseudomonadota; class Gammaproteobacteria; order Burkholderiales; family Burkholderiaceae_F; genus Duodenibacillus. The sequence goes on from CAVCTI010000248.1 coordinate 1,693, forward strand.
CGGGTGTGACATTGACAATCCCCATCACCTTGGGCCGAGCTAAATCAATCGCCCTATCTTTGCATTGCCAAATTGATGGATTATTCTTCATAAATTCTCAAAAACACGAAGGCGCCCACTGAAAGACGCCCTCGACAAAAAACAACTTTATTAAGAATCCTTACGCACCCTCTTGCGGTGTATCGTCTTTTTTCACCGCTTTGCGGCGTGGTTTCTTAACGGGAGGCTCTTCCTCAGCTTGCGCTGTTGGCTTTTCCTCGTTAGCCGCCTCCTTAACTTCAGCGTCCTTTTGGCTGGAATCAGCTGATTCTGGGGGTTTGGGTTCGCGGGGATCTTTTCCGGCCATAATGTCATTTAACTGCTCGGCATCAAGCGTTTCCCATTTCAAAAGAGCCGCGGCCATCTTCTCGATTTTGTCGCGATTGTCTTCAATCAATTTACGCGCCAAGTTGTACTGCTCTTCGAGAATTCTGCGGATTTCCGTGTCCACCGCTTGCATCGTCTTTTCGGAAATGTGCGTGGTCTTTGTCACAGATCGTCCTAAGAAGACTTCTCCCTCGTTTTCCGCATAGACCATCACGCCCAACTTTTCGCTCATGCCATAGCGCATGACCATATCACGCGCAAGCTGTGTGGCACGTTCAAAGTCATTGCTCGCTCCTGTTGTCATCTGGTTCATGAAGACTTCTTCTGCGATGCGTCCTCCGAAAAGAATCGCAATGCGTGTCATCAAGTACTGCTTGTCGTAGGCATAGCGATCGGTTTCAGGTAGTTGCATCGTCAACCCCAAGGCCCTTCCTCTTGGGACAATCGTCACCTTGTGTACGGGGTCAGATTTCGGCATTAACTTCGCAACGAGAGCGTGGCCCGATTCGTGATAAGCCGTGTTGCGACGCTCGTCTTCTGTCATGACCATCGACTTACGCTCAGCGCCCATCATGATCTTATCTTTGGCTAACTCAAAGTCGTGCATTTCAACGACGCGACCGTTACGACGCGCGGCAAAAAGAGCCGCTTCGTTAACAAGATTCGCGAGGTCTGCGCCCGAAAATCCTGGGGTGCCACGTGCAATCAAATCCGCACGCACATCTGCGCCCAACGGAATCTTTTTCATGTGCACAGCCAAAATCTGTTCGCGGCCACGGATATCAGGTAGTGGCACCACGACCTGGCGGTCAAAGCGACCCGGACGCATCAGAGCGGGGTCCAAAACATCAGGGCGGTTGGTTGCTGCCACAACGATAACGTTGGTTCCTGTTTCAAAACCATCCATTTCAACGAGCATTTGATTGAGCGTCTGCTCGCGTTCGTCGTTACCGCCGCCTAAACCTGCGCCGCGTTGACGGCCCACAGCATCGATTTCATCGATAAAGATAATGCAGGGAGCGTTCTTCTTCGCGGTCTCAAACATGTCTCTGACGCGAGAGGCACCGACACCGACGAACATTTCAACGAAGTCTGAGCCCGAGATTGAAAAGAACGGGACTCCTGCTTCGCCCGCAATGGCCTTAGCTAAAAGTGTCTTACCCGTTCCAGGAGAACCCACGAGCAAAATGCCACGTGGAATGTGTCCGCCCAAGCGCTGGAATTTCGAAGGATCTTTTAAGAAATCGACAACTTCTTGCACATCTTCCTTCGCTTCATCGCAGCCAGCGACATCAGCAAAGCGCACCTTATTGGTCGCTTCGTTTAGCATGCGTGCCTTACTCTTACCAAAGGAGAATGGGCCGCCACCCTTGCCGCCTGTTTGCATCTGACGCATGAAAAAGACCCACACGCCGATTAAAAGAAGCATCGGGAACCAGCTAATAAACACTTGCTCTAAGAAAGATGGTTCCTCTTCAGGGCGACCGTAAACCTGAACGCCATTTTTGCGAAGGTCTTCAACCATCCACAAGTCGCCAGGGCTCGTGATTGTATAGACGTGACCTTCTGAAGGAGTCACAGTAATCCTTCGACCCTGAACATCGACGCGACGAACCTTACCGGCTTTAGCATCTTCCATAAACTGCGTGTAGCTCGTCTGATCAAGATTGCCGACGGCAGGGCGATCGCCACTAAATTGACGGAAAACGGTAAAAAGCACAAAAGCGATTAAACACCAAACCGCTAAGCGCTGAAGCATCCTCTTATCCAAATTCGGGACTCCTTGTCTCTGAAATATTTTTCGGGCTCCTTTTCGTTTTCTTCGAAAGGAGCAAAGTCATAGTCTATCCGCTTTAGGCGTATTTCTCTTTAGTTTTCGACGAGAAAATACGTCGGATTTGTTTGCAAGCGTAACAAGTTGCTATTTCGAGCGCAACCGTCGAGAAATCACATACATTTCAGCGCTCGTATCGCGGCTTGCTTCGGGTTTGCGTTGCACCACCGTCATAAAGTGAGTTTTCAGTGTTGCAATAAATTGCGAGTAGCCCGAGCCCTGAAAGACTTTGGCAACAAAAACACCGTCTTTTTTAAGATGTTCTAGTGCAAATTCAAGGGCTAATTCGTTTAGTAATAAGCTTGCGGCTGCGTCAGCGGCCGCAATTCCCGATAAGTTCGGTGCCATATCGCTTAAGACAACGTCGACCTTGTCGCCCGCGAGTACTTGAGAAAGCTTATCGGCGAGCTCTTGCTCACGAAAGTCTCCCTGAATAAATGTGGCGTCTTCAATCGCTTCCATAGGAAGAATATCCATCGCTATCAGGCGCCCTGAGAAAACGCCGCTCGCATCGAGCATCTGGCCTCTGGCCACCTGTGTCCAGCTGCCTGGGGCGCTTCCGAGATCCACCACGGTTACGCCTGGCCGAAAAAGGTGCTCTTTTTCATTTAATTCGAGCAATTTATAGGCCGAACGCGCCCGAAACCCTTCGGCACGGCTTTTTTTCACAAACGGGTCATTGATGTGCCGCTCAATCCAGGCACGGTTAGAACGCAATTTTTTAGTCGATTTAGGCATCGTCTTCGTTAGAATGTATGCATCACAATTTTTTAATAAGCGAAATTATGTCTGAACTTGTCTTAGCACGCGATAAAAAAATCGAACTGCGTTCCCAAGCGCACCACGTGACGTTTTCCGTTCTTGTGGGGGCCTCGGGGTTAACCGAAGCAGTAATGAAAGAAGTCGACAGAGCTCTTGCTGCCCACGGACTTATTAAGGTTCATGTCGCAGGTGATGACAGAGAAGAACGCGCGGCGTTTTATTCTCAGTTAGCCGACACGCTTAATGCCGCGCGCATTCAAGCCATTGGAAAAACGCTTGTTCTTTACCGCCCCATCGAAGAAAAAGAAGAACCGAAAGAACGCAAAGCCTCCGTTAAGAAAAAGAGAGCCCCGAAAAAAGGACAAAAAGCGCCAACCCGCGCCAAGAAAACTCGCGCAGGAGCACGAAGCCGCGTCACAAAGAAAAAGGCGCTTTCTGACTAGAAACGATGCAACGCGGTCTCCTACTTTTTGATTTAGATGGGACAATTCTCGATACAGCACCCGACCTGTGTGAGACCGCCAATTTTTTGCGTCGCCAAAAAGGTCTTGAATCTCTTCCCTACGAGGCGCTTCGCCCCTACGCTGGAACGGGCGCTAGAGGTCTTGTGTGGGCAGCGCTACAAATCGCTCTAGAAGACCCAGAATACCCCAATCTTCGGCAAGAGTTTCTCAGGCATTACGCCAGCTATATGACAGATAGGTCGCGGCCATTTCCTGGGATTCTTGATGCGTTAAGGTCTGCTACTCAAATGGGATTTTCTTGGGGCATTGTGACCAATAAAGCGATGCGGCTGGCAAAACCTCTAGTAGAAAAGTTTTTTGCAGCAGCACCTGCCTACTCTTGTCTTATTGCTGGGGATAGTGCTCCAAAAATGAAGCCTAATCCCGATACTTTACTCATGGCCTTAAAAATAGCAGGCTTTGGCGCTAATGAGGCTTTGTACTTTGGAGACGAAGAGCGCGATATGGTTGCAGCAAATGCCGCAGGAGTGGGATCCGTTGCCGTTTTGTGGGGCTACGGAAAGACGGTTGCCGACACTCCTACAAAAGCCACAATTGCGAAAATCGAAGAAATCCCTGAACTTGCCGCAAAGTTACTTGGCTAGCAATTAGCTACCCACAAACACATAGCGCTTTAGCGCCTCTAGTTTGTCGCGCAAGACCGCGGCCTGCTCGAAATCAAGGTCCTTGGCGCAGGCAAGCATCTTCTTTTCTGTTTCGCGAATGGCTTTAGCAACTGCCACTGGGTCATCGGGATTGACTTCCGTGACAGAAACCGAGGCGATGTCTTTACCGGCCCCAGGCTTATAAACGCCATCGATGATATCTCTAACTTCTTTCACAACAGTGCGCGGCGTAATGCCGTGCGCTTTGTTGTATTCGGTTTGCTTGGTGCGACGTCGCTCGGTTTCTTCAATCGCGCCTTTCATAGAATCGGTAATGGTATCGGCGTAAAGAATTGCTTTCCCATTGACGTTACGTGCGGCTCTGCCAATCGTTTGAATAAGAGACCGCGTTGAACGCAGGAACCCTTCTTTATCCGCGTCAAGAATCGCCACAAGCGTGACTTCTGGCATATCCAACCCCTCGCGCAAAAGGTTAATGCCCACAAGAACATCGAAAACTCCAGCACGCAGGTCGCGAATAATCTCCACACGCTCAACGGTATCGACATCTGAATGTAAATAACGCACCTTAACCTTGTGCTCATCAAGAAAGTTGGTGAGTTCTTCAGCCATTTTTTTCGTTAGCGTCGTGATTAAGACGCGTTCGTGACGAGCCACACGCTCGCGGATTTCATCTAAGACATCATCGACCTGTGTAGCAGCGGGCCTTACTTCCAATTCGGGGTCAACCAATCCCGTTGGCCGCACGACTTGCTCGACAACCTGTGAGCTATGCGTTAATTCATACTCGGCAGGAGTTGCCGAAACGAAAATCGACCGACGCATCTTGCGCTCGAATTCATCAAAGCGTAGCGGCCGGTTATCCAAAGCCGACGGTAGTCGAAAGCCGTAATTGACAAGCGTCTCTTTTCTTGATCGGTCTCCTCGATACATGCCGCGCAACTGTCCGATTAAAACGTGGCTTTCATCGAAAAACATCAGCGCATCGCTTGGCAGGTAATCGATTAGGCAAGGAGGCGCTTCCCCAGGGTTTAATCCTGTTAAGTGACGCGAATAGTTTTCGATTCCCTTACAAAACCCGACTTGATCGAGCATTTCTAAGTCAAAAAGTGTTCGCTGCTGTAAGCGCTGCGCCTCAACAAGCTTGCCTTCAGATTCAAGCTCTTTGGTTCTTTCGGCCAATTCAGCCTTAATGGTGTCGATGGCGTGAACAACAATGTTTCGTGGCGTGACGTAGTGGCTTGCCGGGTAGACAACAAAGCGGGGTACCTTTTGAATGATTTTCCCTGTTAACGGGTCAAAAAGAAAAATCCCGTCGACCTCATCATCGAAAAGCTCAATGCGAACGGCAACTTCTGAGTGTTCAGCAGGAAAAACGTCGATTAAGTCCCCGCGAACGCGAAAGACGCCGCGGGAAAATTCCATATCGTTACGCCGATACTGCATTTTCACAAGTTGCGAAACAATTGCCGACCTCTCTTTGGTGTCGCCCTCGCGCAAAATAAGGCGCATCTCCGTGTAGCTTTCTGGCTTACCGATGCCGTAAATGGCGGAAACTGTTGCAACAACAATCGTGTCACGGCGCTCGAGAATGCTTTTTGAGGCCGCCAATCGCATCTGCTCAATATGTTCGTTAATCGCCGCATCTTTTTCGATAAAAAGGTCGCGCGCCGGAACGTAGGCCTCAGGCTGATAGTAGTCGTAGTAACTCACGAAATACTCGACTGCGTTATCGGGAAAGAATTCCCGCATCTCTGAGTAAAGCTGTGCGGCAAGTGTCTTATTTGGTGCCATCACAAGAGCAGGGACCCCGGTCCGAGCAATGACGTTAGCCATCGTAAAGGTCTTACCAGAACCCGTAACACCAAGAAGGGTTTGCTTAGCAAGCCCTGCGTCAACGCCTTCGGCCAATTTATCGATTGCCTCTTCTTGATCTCCTGCAGGATCGTACGGGGCGTGCAACTCAAAAGGTGAATGAGCAAAAGTAAGAACTTTGACCATGAGGGCTAAAACACTCCATCCAAATAACGAAAAGCGAATCTAAATTCTATGCCACGGGCACGATACATTTGGCAATAGATTTTTTCTCTTATCCCTTTCTTTAATGCCCTATACTGCACTCGTCAGTTGGAGGAAACTATGATTTTCACTGAAGGCTGGGATGGCTGAAATAGTTGCAATTGTTCAACTGCTTGCTTCTGTAGCTGCCGTTTGGCTTGCTTACAGAACAATCCAGTTAGCACACCTCAAGATGACGGCGGACGTGAAAACCGCCGTTTCCGCTATCGAACGCAGAGAGGCACAACTCAAAAAGCTCGCAATGGTAGATTTGTCTGTCGCCCAAAATTTCGTCCTATGTTTTGTTCGCGATTTTAAAATCGTCCGCTCACTGAGAGAGCGCTAGATTTTGCTCACACCAATACGACCGTCTGAGTAATACCTAAAACCTAAACATAGACAAGGAGCTTTTTTCACTAATGTGGCAAATTCCTTTTGGACGATACAATGCTGAATAAATGCGATTTACCCGCTAAATAACATTATGAGCGAGACAACCTTAACCGTTACGTTAGAAGCCGCCCGACGCATCCTCTACGCCCAAGCGCTCGAGGCCTCGAGCGCTTGGGATAAAACCAAGAGTGCGGCGGTTAGCCAAACCATCGCACGACGCTTGGGGGAATCGGCTCGTCCTGAAACGTTTTTAAAAGAGCGCGCCACGGCAATTTTTGAGGTTGCAGGGCTCACGAATATCGATACCCTCACAAAGGAAAAAGGGCTCTCCTTTAGCCTTTTAGCCTCACTCGCGTTCCTTGTCTCTTTTGCCGCTGGAGCACTTACCGATAAGCTCACGTCAACAGCCGCCTTCATTAACCTCTTATCGTTTCCGTTTTGGGGTGTGATCGCGTGGAATCTTTTGATTTACCTAGTACTCATTTTAGGTGCTATCGGAATACTGAGAAAGCCCCTTTTTCCGATTCGCCAGATGCTCACAAGCATCCGCTTG
>CAVCTI010000249.1:0-2028 GCA_963604755.1 Duodenibacillus sp.
ATGCTACCTAGGTATTCTGAGGCGCCAAAATCTTTTAACGCACTAACGCTAATCATTGATGTTCCCCCTATATAAAGCGCTTGATTTACGCGACTTTGCAGTACGTGCCAAATTGTTTGTTTTTCTTTTGTGGCCGAGCAAATTTTAAAGAGCGCTCTTATTGCTTTCTAGGTTTAGCGAGCTTTGTTATTCCTTTGAGGTCAATGGTGTTTCTCGCTTGCCACGCTTCGCTATTGGCTTACTTACAAAGTCTTGTCTTTGGATCTAGCGTTTTATAGAAAGCGTTTGCTCTCTTAAATTAAGAAGGGTAGGGGCTCTTAATCCTATGAAGCGCGTGAACGCCAAATTTTCTTCAAATTTTGCTAGAACTTCAAAGCCAATTGGTTTAGAATCCCGAACCTGTCGTTTTATGGATGTGATTGTTATTCACGAACGACACGGATTTTTGCGCCTGGTACGGGCGCACAATATATTTAAGAGGACCCTATGGTTATTATTCGTTTGTCTCGCACGGGTGCTAAGAAGCGTCCGTTTTACAACATGCTCGTTTGCGACTCTCGTGCTCGCCGCAATGGTCGTTTTATTGAGCGCGTGGGTTTCTATAACCCAGCTATCGCCGAAGGCGCACAGCGCTTAACATTTGATGCCGCTCGCATCCAGCACTGGGTTGACAATGGTGCTCAGTTAAGCGACACCGTTGCTCGTCTTTTAAAGGACGCGAAGGCGAAGGCTGCGGCTTAATACGCGAATTGGGGTTTTCGCGCTAAAAGTAAAAGTGAGCCTTTTTTAAAACGTCGTGCCATCCGTGTCTAGTGCACACTCGATTGCGTTTTAAATTCCTCGGGGTCTCTTTTATAAGCGGTATCTACCTTAACCCTGAAATGCGTATGAGCGAAACTCGCTAAAATAAACGGACTCTACAAATAGGGTCCGTTTTTTTATGACCAATCTAGATCAAGAGAATTTCATTGAAGTCGCTAAGTGCGCCGGTTCTTATGGCGTACGCGGCGACGTGCGCGTCTTTCCAATCGGAACTGGCGAGGCCCTTTGTGCCGCACAATGCTGGATCTTTAAAGCCCGAACAGGAGTGACGCAAGAATTGCATCCCACATCCGTTAAGGGACACGGCGAGGGGCTTCTTGTTCACTTTAAAGAGGTAACTTCGAAAGAAGAGGCTGATACCTTAAAGGGCGTGATTCTCATTAGCCGCGATGAATTTCCTGAAACTCAAGACGGGGAATTTTGGGCCGTTGACTTAATTGGCTTTGATGTCGTTAATCGTAAAGCAGAGAAACTCGGCAACTTAGCGCGTTTTGAAAATAATGGCGCTCACGAAATCCTTGTTGTCGAGAGTGTTGAACGCACGCACCGGATACCGCTCGTGAAGGCTTACGTGGAGAAAATCGATTCTCAAACAAAAACCATTCACGTCGATTGGGAAAGCGATTGGGGTTAACGATGCGAATTGATGTGATCACACTCTTTCCTGAAATCTTTAAGGCTGTCACGGACTACGGCATTAGTTCACGCGCCAAAGAGCGGGGGCTATGGACAATTCACTTTTGGAACCCAAGAGCGAAAACCACGGACCTTCATCGTACAGTCGACGATAGACCCTTTGGCGGGGGCCCTGGGATGGTGATGATGGCTGAGCCCTTAGCCGCAACACTAGAGGCAATTCGTGCTTCAGGAAATACGGGTCCAGTGATTGCCTTTTCTCCGACGGGAAAAAGAATTGAAAACGCACTTGTGAAAGACTTGGCAAGCCTTGATAAAGACTATGTTTTCGTTTGTGCTCGTTACGAAGGAATCGATGAACGGTTTATTGAAGAGTTTGTCGATGTGACTTTGAGCTTAGGGGACTTTATTTTGTCAGGCGCTGAGATTCCAGCCTCAGCCCTTATTGACGCGATGGTGCGGCAGTTGCCTGGAGCCATTAAAGCCGATTCTGTCGCAGATGAATCCTTTAACGATGTGCTTTTAGAAGCGCCTCACTACACGAGACCTGAGGTTTGGCGAGAAAAGGGC
>CAVCTI010000250.1:0-15380 GCA_963604755.1 Duodenibacillus sp.
TCATTTCTTCGAAAGGAATTCTTACGCCCAATTACTTTACAGGTGCACATAACTTTCACTCAAACTGCGAATTCTTGCCGATGGGGCCTTGGGTCAAGAGCCTTGAAACAACGCTTACGTTGATTGACCTTATCGCTGGCACGCAAAAGTAACTTGCGTTATTGGCCTAACAAAAGGTTACAGCTCCGCCTCGAAAAGCGGAGCTTCTCTTTTTCATGCCCGTTTCTTCGACGTTTTCTTTGCGTTATAGTCTGCTTCTTCACTATTCTCGAGGATTTTTGTGTCTTCTTTGCTCTCTCGAATTGGTTTAACGCTTGTAAGTGCTAGTACTTTGGTTGGCGCACTTACAACGAATTCTTTTGCCTCACAACTCCAAGCGCAGGACGTAAAACCGACTGTAATTGCTGAGGTGCTTCTCGGAGAGATTGCCTTACAGCGGCAGCTCTACGAGAATGCGTGGTTTGCGTTTTTGGATGCCTCTCGCAATGCGCAAAATGTGGAACTTGCGGAAAAAGCCTACCGCATTGGATTTGTTTTAAAAGATAAAGAAAAAACCGATGAGGCTAGAAAAGTCCTCGACTCTTTAGATAAAGATAACGAACACGTCCTTCTTGAGAAGGCTCTTAGCGAAGGGCGAACCAATAACGAAAAGATCGCGAGCCAATTCTTAAGCGAGGCAATCAAGAAGTCTCAAGACTACGCTGTGCTTTTCGATCGATTTTCGGCTGAATCCGAATCCTTTCCTGATAAGAGAATTCGCTATAACCTTCTTAGCCAAATCGGGAAAGTTGTGGGAGATAACGCTTTAGCCGAAAGGAGCCTTGCGCTTGCAGCCAAAGCCGCTGGCCTTAAAGAGAAGGGGCTCGCACACATCTTGAAAGCAAGTAAGTTAGCGCCCGACAACGGACAGATTCTTCTTGAAAGTGCCGACTTTGAATTTGAAAGCGCTCCCGAAAAAACAAAGAAACGCTTAAATGCCTTTCTAAAAAAGCATCCCAATAATTTTCATGTGCGTATTGCCTACGCCAAAGCTTTGGCGCGAAGCGACAACAAAAAAGGCGCTTTCGCACAATTAAAGGCAGTTGAAGAAACGGCTCCAAACGATGCGCAGGCCTTCTTTCTTTGTGGCGTTGTCACCCAAGAGATGAAAGAGTACGACGCTGCTTCGGTCTATTACCATCGATATTTGCATTTGGCGAACCTTGATAAAGGAAAGCGCTTTTTACCCGATGCCGCTTACGTGCAATTGGGTGTCATTGCCATTCACCAGAAAAAGTGGGATGACGCACTTAGCTATTTCGCAAAAGTTGAAAAAGGCGACAAATACATTCCCGCTCGCCTAAAACAAGTGGAAATTCTCGATAAGCTCGGACGCGTCGATGAGGCTTGTGCTGCGATAACGGCCATCCGCACAGATAAACCTGAACAAAAGGCAGAATTTACCTTCTTAGCCGGTCAAATGCTCGTTGCGGCAAAAAGAAAACCCGATGCGATGAGGTACTACGAAACCGCCTGCGATCTAGCACCGAAAAACGCGGATTTCCTGCTACGCACGGCGATGGTTGCTGAAGAAATTGGCTGGATTGAAAAGGCTGAAACGTTCCTGCGTCGCTATATTGTCCTTCGCCCCAATGACCCACATGGCTATAACACCTTGGGTTACATGTGGCTCGATCGCGGCATTCGCACAAAAGACGCAAAACCCCTAATTGAAGAGGCTCTTACCCTTTCTGGCGGCAAAGAGGCCGCCATTCTAGACTCGATGGGTTGGCTTAAATTTCGAGAAGGTAACTTCAAAGAAGCTGAAAGCTGGCTAAGAAAGGCGCTGAAGTTAGACAGTAAAGAACCTGAGATTACCTTGCATCTAGCCACAGTTCTTATGATGGAAAAACGGTTTTCAGAGGCAAAGGCTTTGGTTAATGCCGTTTTAAAAGAGAACCCTGAAAACCCTGAAGCGCTTTCTTTGGCTGACCAATTAAAGGATGCCACGCGATGATCGATCGTAGGACACTACTTTTCTCTGCTGCGCTTCTCACCTTGGGAGGGTGTTCCGTCTTTCACGAAGAAAGTGCTCCCGAGCGACGCTTTATTGGGCAGTTTTCCGTTCAAGAAAAAGGCGATGCTAAGCGTCGGTTTTCAGCGCGGTTTCGACTCGACAAAAGTTCTGAAGCACTCTTTCTTACGATTCTCGGTCCCTTAAACGCCACACTCGCTCGCCTTGAAGTCGCGCAAAATAAGGCCGTTTACACCGAGATGGGGAAAGACCCCATCGTTAGCGAAAATGCCGAAGAACTTTTTACGCAATTAATCGGCTTTCCGGTTTCAATGGCTCTTTTCTTCAGTTGGCTATCGGGCATCCCTAACCCCGATATCCCTTTTGAGAAAATAGGAGACTCGTCTTTTCGTCAAGCGAACTTCTTGGTAACGATTACTGAGCCCGTAGCACCCAATACCGCAAGGCGAGTTCGCGTTGAAAATGCGCACTACTTAGTTTCCCTTGTCGCTAGCGAGGTCGCCCTCTGATGACGACGGTTCTACAAAACCTCCCAGCGCCTGCAAAACTCAATTTGTTTTTGCATATTGTGGGAAGAAGACCCGATGGGTATCACGAACTTGAATCGGTTTTTGTTCTCATTGATTTAGCAGATAGCCTTACTGTTGAACGACTTGAGACCCCGACCTTTGAGCGTACAGGCGACTTAACAGGCCCTGTTGAAAACGATCTTACGATTCGTGCCGCCAAACTTTTAGCGCAAAAAACTCAGTGCCTGTTAGGAGCCAAGATTCACGTGACTAAACGGATCCCTGTGGGAGCTGGAATGGGCGGCGGGTCAAGCGATGCAGCGACAACACTAATTGCCTTAAATTTACTTTGGGATTTACATCTTAGTCAAAAGGCTTTAGCCGAAATCAGCCTTCAATTAGGAGCCGATATCCCCTTTTTCCTCTTTGGAAAGAATGCTTTTGCCTCAGGCATTGGCGAAAATCTCACAGCCATTCAAGTACCAGAATCTTCTGTTGCCATCGTAATGCCTAGCGTTGGCACCTCAACAAAGGCCATTTATACGGCGCCTGACTTAAAGAGGGATTGCGAACACGTCACGCCCGATGTCGTGCAAAAAGCCTTTGACGCCTATTGGCCTACTCTTTTCGGGATCAATGTGATGCAAGCTGTTGCAGAACGCATCAATCCCCAAATTCAAGAGGCTTTAGCTTTTCTAGGACCTCAATCCCGAATGACAGGATCTGGGTCCGCGGTCTTTAAAATCCTTAAGGAATCCGAAGCGGAAAAAGACGTTTTCCGTTGTCTTCCGACATCTTTTCGGGGGTGCTTTGCAAAAATTCTCGCTTCTCACCCCCTGAAATCGCGCTCTCTAGGGTAGAATACGGCGTTTTTCTCGTAGGGGTGTCGCCAAGTGGTTAAGGCACCGGATTTTGATTCCGGCATTCGATGGTTCGAATCCATCCTCCCCTGCCAGCCTTTTGACGCGACGAAAGTACCGCTTTTCCGTCGCTTAAGTTGTTGATATCAGCGGCTCTTTCAAACTTAACGAAGTTAAGCCGCATCACCGCGCTACGCGGCGTTTGCGAAAGGTGTTGATTATGCCCACAATGTGTCCGGATGATGTGAAAATCTTCTCTGGCAATGCCAATCCGAAATTAGCTCACGCCGTTGCGCAGTATCTGAATATCCCGATGGGGCGTGCCACAGTCAACCGTTTCGCAGACGGCGAAGTGATGGTTGAAATCAATGAAAATGTTCGTGGTTCCGACGTCTTTATCGTTCAGAGTACGTGCTCGCCCACAAACGATAACTTAATGGAAGTGATGATTATGGTCGATGCGCTGCGTCGCGCCTCGGCTCGTCGTATCACTGCTGTGATGCCCTATTACGGATACGCCCGTCAGGACCGTCGTCCTCGCTCGACGCGTGTGGCGATTTCCGCGAAAGTTGTTGCCAATATGCTTCAGAGCGTTGGGGTAAGCCGCGTTCTTACGATGGATTTACACGCCGACCAGATTCAGGGCTTTTTCGACGTTCCCGTTGACAATATTTACGCCACACCTCTCCTTTTAGGTGACTTAGTTGCGCACAACTACTCAGACCTAATGGTTGTGTCTCCTGACGTGGGTGGTGTTGTTCGTGCTCGCGCGATGGCAAAACTCCTTGGCGTTGATCTTGCGATTATCGATAAGCGCCGCCCGAAGGCCAACGTCGCAGAAATCATGAACATTATCGGTGACGTGAATGCGCACACTTGCGTGATCACAGACGACATCGTCGATACCGCTGGAACGCTTTGCAACGCCGCTGGCGCCTTAAAAGAGCGCGGCGCAACACGCGTTTTAGCCTATATTTCCCACCCCGTTCTCTCGAGAAACGCTGTGGACAGAATTACAAACTCCGCATTGGACGAACTCGTTGTCACAGACACGATTCCATTGAGTCCTGCGGCACAAGCCTGCCCGAAGATTCGCCAGTTAAGCTGCGCACCTTTGGTCGGCGAAACGATTTCGCGCATTGCGCGTGAAAATTCTGTGAGCGCTTTGTTCACAGGAAATTAATATAAAACGAATCCGCCCTTTCTCTTGACTGGTCGCGGTCGAGAAAGTAGCGGCATTTAATTGATTCTACTTTTTGGAGTATTACATTATGAAAGTCATCGCCATTACGCGTAAAGCGCAGGGAACGAGTGCGAGCCGCCGCCTGCGCCGCGAAAACAAAGTTCCGGGAATTCTTTACGGAAACAATGTTGCCGCAACGCCCATTGAACTCGACCATAAAGAGCTTTTCTATGATTTGCAGAAAGAAAAGTTCCATGCCTCGATTTTGACGATGGAATTAGACGGCAAAGACGAACTCGTCGTTTTGCGTTCCTTCCAAATGCACCCCTACAAGAGCCAGTGCTTGCACGTTGACTTCCAACGCATTGACCCGAATTCGAACGTGACGATGCGTGTGCCGTTGCACTTCTTCGGTGAAGAAACAAGTCCGGCTGTCAAGCTTGAAAATGGCTTTATTAGCCACATTATTTCGAGCGTTGACTTGGTCTGCTTACCCAAGGACTTGCCGGAATTTATCGATGTGGATTTGTCTGGCATGACGGGAGCTGCCACACTGCGTGTGAGCGACTTGAAGCTTCCTGAGAACGTCAAAGCCGTTAACCCGAATCAGCCTGTTGCCACGGTGACAACGATTGCTGAAGATACGCCTGCTGCTGCTGCGGCTGCTGCCGACGCTACGGCTGCCGCTACCCCGGCTGCTGAAGCGGCTCCTGCGGCTGATGCGGCTAAGGAAGAAAAGAAGGCCTAAGCCTTTCTTCTTCACTAAGAAAGGTTCGCCTTCCAAACTCGGTTGGCGAACCTTTTCTCTTAAAAGAACATGGCAAATTCCCAAAACATCCGACTTTTGGTAGGTCTCGGAAATCCTGGCAGTAGCTACGCTGGGACGCGCCACAACGCGGGCTTCGACTTTCTCGATCTCATCGCGAAAGACGCGAAAATCAGTTTCCGAGAGGAAGCGCGGTTTTTTGGGCTCCTCGCGCGTCTTACGACAGAAGCCGGAGACCTTTGGCTACTGAAACCCACAACCTTCATGAATCTCTCGGGACAATCGGTTCAATCTGTTGCCTCGTACTACAAAATCGCACCTGAAGAGATTCTTGTGGCGCACGATGAGCTCGATTTGGTTCCAGGAACAATGAAAATTAAGCTCGGAGGCGGTAACGCTGGGCACAACGGCTTAAAAGACATCACAGAAAAGTTGGGAACACCAAACTTTTGGCGGCTTCGCTTTGGTATCGGTCACCCACGCGTCTTTTGCCCGCAAATGCAGGTTTACGATTGGGTCTTAGGGCGGGCTTCAGCAGAACACCGTGAAGGGCTAGAAATTTGCCTAAAAGCCGCTTCAAAGATTGTTAACAATCTCGTAGCAGGGAAAATGCAAAGTGTTGAGCGAACGATTATGAAGTTTGCTCGACCGCCAAGAGAAAAGCCTCAAACTGAAAAGGAAACTTCATAGATGACTGTCAAATTGCTCATGAGTGCCTGCTTAGTCGGGCAATGCTGTCGATATGACGCAAAAATGATTACTGGTATTGTGGATAAGCGCCTTCACGTGATGCTAAATACCGGAGAGGTTGCTGTCCTTTGCCCCGAGTGCGCTGGTGGGTTAGATACCCCGCGCGAGGCAGCTGAGATTGAACCAGGGAAAACAGCTCAAGACGTTTTAGACGGGAAGGCCCGCGTCTTAACAAAGACGGGAGCCGATCTCACTGAGGCTTACGTCAAAGGAGCAGAACAATTCGTGGCTCTCGCTAAAAAGTACAATGTGAACACGGCAGTACTTAAGTCTAAGAGCCCAAGCTGCTCGACTTGCTTGGTTTACGATGGAACGCACACAGGAAAATGCGTCCCAGGTCTTGGTGTTGCAGCGTGTGCTCTCAAAAATGCGGGTGTGACCCTTTTTGATGAAACCGAAGTCAAGAAAGCCCTTGACTTCGTCGAAAACAAATAATTTTTTAGGTACGACTATGGGACTGAAATGCGGAATCGTCGGATTGCCGAATGTCGGAAAATCCACTCTTTTTAATGCTTTAACGAAAGCGGGTATTGCGGCAGAAAACTATCCCTTTTGCACAATCGAGCCCAATGTCGGCATTGTGGAAGTGCCTGATACGCGCCTCGCGGCGCTTGCGAAGATTGTCAATCCCGCACGTATCGTGCCTGCCACTGTTGAATTTGTGGATATCGCAGGACTTGTTGCTGGCGCTAGTAAAGGCGAAGGCCTCGGAAACCAGTTCCTTGCCAACATTCGTGAGTGCGATGCGATTGCCCACATCGTCCGTTGCTTTAACGACTCAAACGTCGTTCATGTGGCAGGAAAGGTCGATCCCATTGAAGACATTGGCGTTATCAACACAGAGCTCGCTCTTGCTGACCTCGCAAGCGTCGAAAAGGCACTGAATCGCTATCAAAAGCAAGCCCGTCAGGGTGGAGACAAAGAAGCGTTGAAACTTGTTTTAGCGCTTGAAAAGGTCGCTCCCTTACTTAACGAAGGAAAGCCTGCTCGCGCCGCGAATCTTACAAAAGAAGAAATCGAGCAACTTCACCCCTTATTCCTTTTGACGTTAAAGCCCGTGATGTATGTAGCTAACGTCGATGATGCAGGCTTTGAAAATAATCCCCTGCTCGACGCTGTGCGTGAGTACGCGGCAAAAGAAAATGCGCCAGTGGTTGCCATTTGCGCGAAAACCGAAGCGGAAATTGCCGATATGGATGCTGAAGACAAAGCCGTCTTCTTAGAAGATATGGGGATGACTGAAGCTGGGTTAGATCGCGTCATCCGCGCGGGATTCTCTCTTCTTGGTCTACAGACGTTTTTCACCGCTGGCCCCAAAGAAGTGCGCGCTTGGACCATTCACAAGGGCGATACGGCTCCTAAGGCCGCAGGCGTCATTCACACCGACTTTGAACGCGGTTTTATTCGTGCGCAAACGATTGCCTATAGCGACTATGTTGCCTTAGGCGGTGAAAAAGGCGCTCAAGAGGCCGGCAAGATGCGCGCCGAAGGGAAAGACTACGTCGTAGCCGATGGCGACGTGATGAACTTCCTCTTTAACGTTTAAAGAAGTAAAAGTCCGGTACTTGCCGGAACCACGACAAACGCGTCAAGGGCGCTTAATAGGATAAAAAGCACAATAGGCGAAAGATCCAAGCGCCCAACTGTCGGGAGAATGCGCCGCAAGGGCCTCAAAAACGGGTCCACTAATGTCGCTAAAAGCGCGTAGTACGGCGAAAATGGGTTTGCAAAGAAACTCATCACACAGTAAAAAATCAAACACCACGTCAGTAAATCAATGGCCCATCGAAGAACGAGTCCAAAAGGCGCTATCGCAAAAGATAGGCCTGTCGCAGGAAACCCAGTCACCTCTCGGGCTAAGAGTGTTGCGACAAAGGCAACAAGAAGAGCAGAAAGCAAACTTGCCCAATCCCAATTGCCTCGCGCACGCACAACATAAGCGATAGGATTGACGAGCCAATCGGTAAATTTCCACGCAAAGCGAACCATTGGGTCTCTTGGGCTAATCGCCAGTGTCCAAAGATAGGCGCGAAGCAAAATGACGCACCCCAAAAGAGAAGCAATTAAATTGACTAACCAATAAAGAAAATTCATCCGTAATCCTTTAGCTCTTTAGACAAGCTTTCCGATATCTCTTTGTGCTCGTTTTAAGCTACGAGCCACAGAAGCGGCCGCTCCTGGAAACTCTGGCGCACCAAAGACTTCTCTCTCTTTTTCGAGCCTTTCCCAATCAAAGTGAGGACCGGGATCGGTTTTTCTGCCTGGAGCTACATCGCTATGCGCCACAATCGCCGTAAGAGGGTAGCGCTTTGATATCGCTTTTAGGAGTTTAACAAGACTTCGGTACTGGGCGTCTTCAAACCCCACATCATCCGTTCCCTCGAGCTCGATACCGATCGCGAAGTCGTTACAGTTATCGCGCCCTAAGTAGGAGCTTATTCCTGCGTGCCAGGCGCGTTTCTCACAACTTACAAATTGTTCGATTACACCCTCTCTTGAAACAAAAAAGTGCGAAGAGACGCGCAGTCCCTCTAAATCCGCCAAGCGCGCATCTTTTGTTGTATCAAGGGTACCTAAGAAAAGATGTCGCACGTCACCTGTGCCAAATTCTCCAGGGGGCAACGTGATGTTATGCAGAATAACGAGACTCGGAATTACGCCTTCGGGGCGCTCATTAAAGTGGTTTGAAGGCGAAATCAGAACGCCTTTTGCCCAGCCATTCTCATCAATGGAAATCGCCTTTGGTCTCATTTCTCATTACGAGCCTTGGCTCTACAGGCCTCAGAACAGTACTTGACGCCATCGCCCAAAACAGCCTCTTCTTCTGCAAAGTGCGTTTTGCACACCGGACACCCGCAAAGACGAATGAGTTTCTTTTTTGACGCACGACTTGCCACGCGGCTCTTTTTCTTTGGTCTCTTTTTGTTTTCAATAAAGCCAGAAAGAGCCGTACGAACAAGGGCATAAAGGACAATGCCTAGACCAATGAAAAAGAGAATTCGTCCCATCAGCGCGTCCCCTTAGAAGCCCTTTAACTCAATAAATAAGCGATAGACAAGATAGGCAACAGCCAAAGCGGCCGCTCCCACCCAAAACCAACTAAGAGCGGTCTTACCGCGCCAGCCAAAGCGATAGCGACCGATTAAAAGCACGGCAAAGACAATCCAGGATATCCACGTTAAAAGCGTCTTGTGATCGAAATCAAAGAGCACATTCCAGTATTCGCTCGTTACCCAGGCGCCAAAGATAAGGACGCCTGTAAGACACACAAAGCCGCAGAAAATAATCCGAAAGAAAATGCGCTCCATGGCCATCAAATCGGGCATGTTCGCTAGCCACCCGCTATCGACGTTGCCGCTTGGGTGCTTCATCTTTCGAGAAAGTGCCGAAAGAAGCACGGCCTGCACCGCAGCATCGATCGTAAAGCCGTAGGCTAAAAAGGCAAGCACCAAATGCGCCTTAAAGGCAAAGGTAGCCTCGCTTGAGATTACAAAGCCTGAGAAAAATTGCGGCAAAACGGAGGCAGGCACTGCCAAAAGGAAAATAAACCCTGTCAAGACCGTCACACGGCGAATCGCACTTTCGACAATAATGACAAAAGCTGCAGCCCAAAGCGCCAAGGAAAGTGCATAGGCAAAACCAAAGCGCACGCTATCGGCAAAGATTCCGTGCCAAAGGGCAAGTCCGTGCAAAGCAAGGGCTAATAAGCCGCCGTACAAAAGCGTGCGACTAGCTTGAGCCTGAGACGTACGTAGCGTGCGCAAAATAAGTACGCCATAGACGCCATATAAGAAGGCTGCTGCCCAAGCAACAGGAAAGCCACTTTGCATTCGGTTTTCTCTCCAAACTCTTTATTGGGCCTTTTGTGCGCTTTTTCTACGGCTTTTTTATGAAGAAAAAGAGCGCATCGCGCGACCCTGTGATGCCTTAAAATAAGGCTCACTTTTGACGCACATTGCGATAAGTACGATTGTAGATGAAACTTAAAGGCGAGCGCGGCTCCCTTTTCGATTTTAAGAACGCCAACAGCATAGATAATTATGTTTGATAACTTAACAACAAAACTCGCGCATATCGTGAAAACAATGCGCGGTCAGGCTCGCTTAACAGAAGAAAATACGCGCGATATGCTCCGAGAGGTGCGCCTTGCGCTCTTAGAAGCTGACGTAGCGCTTCCCGTTGTTCGCGAACTTACGAGCCGCATTAAAGCCAAAGCCCTCGGTCAAGAAGTGATCGGCTCTTTAAATCCTGGTCAAGCTCTCGTTGGTGTTGTGGAAAAGGAATTGACGGCTGTAATCGGGGGCGACCTCTCGCGCGAAGAGCAAAGCATTCGCCTGAATGTGCAGCCTCCAGCTGTGATTCTCTTAGCAGGTCTACAAGGTGCTGGTAAAACAACGACCGCAGGAAAGCTTGCGAAATACCTCATTGAAACCACGAAAAAGCGCATCCTCACGGTTTCAGCTGACGTTTATCGACCCGCGGCTATCGAGCAGTTAAAGACCGTAAGCGCTCAGGCTGGAGCCGAATTCTTCCCAAGTTCTGTTGGCGAAACCCCGCTTTCAATCGTTCAAAACGCTCTCGATTACGCCAAGCACCACCTCTTTGATGTGCTGATTGTCGATACGGCAGGTCGCTTAGCGATTGACGAAGCGATGATGCAAGAGATTTCTGCGCTATCTGATTTTCTAAAGCCCGCTGAAACACTCTTTGTTGTTGACGCGATGCTCGGTCAAGACGCTGTGAATACGGCTCGGGCCTTTAACGAACGATTAAGTCTCACTGGCGTCATTCTCACGAAATTAGATGGTGATAGCCGAGGGGGTGCTGCGCTTTCTGTGCGTTGCGTCACAGGAAAACCGATTAAGTTTGTGGGTACGGCTGAAAAGCTCGATGGATTTGAACCCTTTAATCCCGAGCAGATGGCAGGTCGCATTCTTGGCATGGGAGATATTGTGTCTCTTGTGCGAGATGTTGCCAAAAACGTCGATATCGCTGAAGCGCAAAAACTTG
This sequence comes from Duodenibacillus sp., assembly GCA_963604755.1. GTDB lineage: Bacteria > Pseudomonadota > Gammaproteobacteria > Burkholderiales > Burkholderiaceae_F > Duodenibacillus. The sequence continues at coordinate 11,093 of CAVCTI010000250.1, forward strand.
CCGCAAAACTAAAGTCGAGCAACCGCTTTGATCTCGAAGATTACCGCGCACAGATTATGCAGGTAAAAAACATGGGAAGCTTCTCCAATATCCTCGAAAAGCTTCCCTCGCAGTTGCAAGAAGCCGCCTCTCACGTCAATGAAGAAAGCGCCTCGCGCACCTTGCGCCACACAGAAGGCATTTTGAATTCCATGACGCCAAAAGAGCGGCGCAACCCCGATTTGATTAAAGCTAGTCGCAAACGTCGCATTGCAGCGGGCGCTGGCGTTTCTGTGCAAGAAGTCAATCGCGTCTTAAAACAATTTGAACAAACACGCGACATGATGAAAAAGATGAAGAAAGGGGGACTCGCGCGCATGATGCGCTCGATGGGTTCCTTCATGGGAGGGGGCTTTCCAGGAATGGGCGGGGGACTGCCGCCTGGAATGGGTGGTTTCCCCCGATAATTGAGAAGCACAATGAGAAATCGCTTGAGTCGATTTGAATACTTTGACACGGCCGCCGGGAAAACCGATGTGGCCTGGCAGTTGAGTGCTTTTCGTCGTTTTGCAGGTAACGCAGTAGAGAGCGCCCTGCAACTTGGCGTCCCTTCTATTGATGCCTTAAGTCAAACTCTAGCGGGATTAAAAATTCTTTCTTGCGATAGAGCGCCACTAAAAAGAAATCAAGAAGCCTCTCTTATTTTGTGTGAAGACGCTTCTTTGGCCCTAGAGACAGAATCCATTGATCTTGTTCTTTGGCCTCATGGTTTTGATAGGTACCCTGACACAAAAGAGGTGCTTTCAGAGATTTCTCGCGTTTTGGTTCCTGAAGGGGCTCTTGTTGTAACGTTTTTTAATCGCCACGGACCTTGGAGCTTAAGACGGAAACTTCCGATAGCGCATCCCCTACTACCCGAAGATATTTCTCTACACACGGTCTCTTCTGCGAGAGCGCAACTTTTGCATGCGGGACTGACCTTTGAGGCGGGAGCCTATGGCGTTTACGGCATCGATGCCAAAGATGACGCCCAAGGAAAAACGCTCCTCGAAAAAGCGGGAGACCGCTGGTGGCCGATGCTCGGTAACCTCGTTATCCTTGTTGCAAGAAAACACCGCCAAGGGATGAGGCTTATTGGAAAGGCCCAATTTAATTCCCCAAGCCTTGGCACTCTTGGAGCAGCTACGGCTGGAAACACGACACAAAAGGAAGGCCTTTGACTGACGAATCTTTACATATCTGGACCGATGGCGCCTGTAAATTCAACCCTGGCCCTGGTGGTTGGGGCGTCTTTATGCGCTATAAAGAAAAGACGCTAGAACTCTTCGGTGGCGAAGCGATGACAACGAATAACCGCATGGAATTAACAGCGGTCATCGAAGCTCTTAAAGCCATTAAAAGGCCCTGCCCGCTCACAATCCATTTAGATAGCGTTTACGTCAAAGACGGTATCACGCAGTGGATTCACAACTGGAAAAGAAAAGGCTGGAGAACCGCCGCAGGCAAACCCGTGAAAAACGATGATCTTTGGCGCGAGTTAGACAGCTTGATTGGAAACTTCACGATTTCTTGGGATTGGGTAAAGGGGCACGCGGGTATTGAAGGAAACGAAAAGGCCGACGAACTCGCTAACCGTGGCGCGGCTCCCTACCTAGGAAAATAACGTTTATGAGACAAATTACTTTAGATACGGAAACAACGGGTATTGATGTCGAATCCGGAGACCGCGTCATCGAAATCGGTTGCGTTGAATTAGTAGGTCGCACCTTATCGGACGACACAAAGTACTACTTTCACGTCTACATCAACCCTGAGCGAGATGTGCCAGATGAGGTCGTAAAGATTCACGGCCTAACCAATGAATTTTTGGCCGATAAACCCGTTTTTGCCGATGTTGTTGATTCTTTTCTTGAGTTTATTAAAGGGGCGGAACTCTTAATTCACAACGCAGCATTCGACGTGGGATTCTTAAATGCAGAGTTGGCTCGCCTTAAGAAAGGAAAAATCGAAGATTATTGCCCGAAAATTACTGATACGATTGCAATCGCTCGCAATCTTTTCCCTGGGTTACGCAACAATCTTGACGTTTTGTGTACGCGCTACGAGATTGATAATTCCTCACGTACGCTGCACGGCGCTTTGCTTGACGCAAGACTATTAGCGGAAGTGTATCTTGCGATGACACGTAAGCAAGAGTCGCTTTTAGCGGAGTTTGCCGGTGCCGATGAAGCACCCGACCCCATCCCAAGTCCAGAATCTTTTATTGCGGCAACAATTCCTGAAGAAGAAAGAAAAGAGCACGAGAAATTCCTCGATCGAATCGACAAAAAATGTAAGGGAGTCTCTCTATGGCGCAAGCTTCAAGACCCCGCAGTTGGTAATACCGCAAACACTGAAGAGAAAGGCTCTTGAATTCTCTGAGGTTTTTCGGCATTTAGAGGAAAAAGCCGTTAAACTGTGAGCCCTTATTTGCGCTCGAGAAGAAAAAGACTTCGAGCTCGTCTGTTATCTTTTACGCTATTCATGATCAAACTCGAACATATTACACAGCGATTTAAGACGCCTGAAGGAAAAGACTTCTACGCGATAAAAGACGTCTCTCTTGAGATTCATCGCGGTGAAATCTTTGGCATTATTGGGCGTTCTGGCGCAGGAAAATCCACGCTCGTGCGCTGCATTAATCTCTTAAATCGCCCCACAGAAGGACGCGTCAGTGTCGACGGCGTTTGCTTAAACGACTTAAGTGCCAACGATTTACGCCACGCAAGGCAACAAATCGCGATGATTTTCCAGCACTTTAATATTCTTTCAACGCGCACAGTCTACGAAAACGTCGCATTCCCCTTGGAACTTGTGGGAATGAAAAAAGACGAAATCGCTAAGAAAATCACGCCGTTAATTGAACTCGTGGGACTCACAGAACACGCCAATAAGTATCCCTCGCAGCTTTCAGGCGGCCAAAAGCAGCGCGTCGGTATTGCAAGAGCTCTTGCTAACGACCCGAAGGTTTTATTAAGCGATGAAGCCACAAGCGCTCTTGACCCAGAAACCACTGTTGCGACTCTCGAACTCTTAAAGCGCATCAATAAGACCTTGGGGCTCACGATTGTGATGATTACGCATCAGATGGATGTCGTAAAGCAGATTTGTGACCGCGTTGCCGTGATGGACTCGGGCGCTGTTGTCGAAGAAGGTGACGTCCTTGACGTTTTCCGCAACCCACAGCACGAAACCACTCGCAAGATGATTGGCACGGTGATGGCGCAAGCGCTTCCCGCTTCGATGGTGGAAAAACTTCGTAGTGAAGCGAAATCCGTAAAAGATGGTTCAGCCACTCACATCCTACGCTTAGCCTTCATTGGCGATGAGGTCGATCGCCCTGTCATTAGCGAAGCTTCACGCCTATTTAATGTCGACTTAAGCATTTTGCTTGCCAACGTCGATCAGATTCAAGGAAAGAACTTTGGGACGCTCACCATTGAGATGACATGCCCCAATGAAACATTTGAGAAAACTGTGAACTACTTACGCGAGCAAAACGTCACCGTTAAGGAGGTAACCGACCATGTCCTCTGATATGTTGATGATGCTTTGGGAGTCCTTCGTTGATACCTGCATTATGGTTGGTGTCTCAGGTTTTCTCGGTTCCCTCTTTGGTATTCCTTTGGGCGTTCTGCTTTTTACAACGTCTCCCAAAGGGATTGCGCCACTACCTATACCTAATCAAGTTGTTGGTTGGATTGTCAATGCCGTGCGTTCGACGCCATTCATTATCTTGATGGTTGCCATTATTCCTTTAACGCGCATCATTGCAGGAACCTCCATTGGTACAGCAGCAGCGATTGTCCCTTTGACGATTGCCGTGACCCCGTTAATTGCACGATTGGTTGAAACGAGTTTACGTGAAGTGGATTCGGGACTTGTTGAAGCGGCTTTGGCGATGGGGGCATCGGACTTGCAGATTGTGATGAAGGTGCTTCTGCCTGAAGCGCTTCCTGGCATTGTTGCTGGACTAACGATTAGCTTTATTTCGCTTATTGGGGCCTCTGCGATGGCGGGAGCCATTGGTGGTGGCGGCTTAGGCGACATGGGTATTCGTTACGGCTATCAGCGATTTATGCCTGATGTGATGCTCGCTGTCGTTGTGCTTCTTATTGCTTTTGTGCAATCGATTCAGTCGCTTGGCGATTGGCTAGTTCAAAAATTGCGTCACAAGTAGCAAGAATTCGGGCATAATTGCCACCTTCACAGCGATGCGGGCGTAGTTCAATGGCAGAACGAAAGCTTCCCAAGCTTTATACGAGGGTTC
>CAVCTI010000251.1:0-4629 GCA_963604755.1 Duodenibacillus sp.
AGCGAGGGTCTTCTCGCCGATTTAAACTAGCGCTGATTTTCGTGCGTAATGACTATTGGGTTTCACGGATCTTGACATTCCTTGAGAATTCGTGTTTAATTCGCTCCCTCGGTTGACTATTCCTCCGCGGACTAGAGCTGACCGCTTGGTTTGAGAGGGTCGTTAGCTCAGTCGGTAGAGCAGCGGACTTTTAATCCGTTGGTCGTGAGTTCGAATCTCGCACGACCCACCAATGGATCGGTCTCAATCGGGCATGGGAGCGTAGCTCAGTTGGTAGAGCAGCGGACTCTTAATCCGTCGGTCCAGAGTTCGAGTCTCTGCGCTCCCACCAGTTTTTTAAGACACCGTTTGGGAAACTAAACGGTGTCTTTTCATCAGCGCGCCGTAAGCGCTCCTTCTTTTTCAAGAAACTCCCCTAAACACACTCACCTTGAAAAACGCAGGATTAAGAGAAGAATTTTGTTTGAAGTCAACTCTCTTATGAAGCAGGCTTGTTGTCTGTGCATCTAGTGAGACAAGCGTTCTACTGCCCAGCCCCTCGCCGCTTTGCCTAAACTATTGAGATGAAGGGTAACGCCTGCAAGCCAGAAAGCTTAATCAGGCTTAACAATCGGCAAGCGGGCCCCGTTGGGCGGTTCGTTCCTCGCTCCCAAGCTTCAACTGTTTTATTCGAGACCCCCATGAACTGGGCAAATGTAGATTGAGTCATTCCAAAAGACAGGCGTATCTCTTTGATTTGAGCGGCATCGAAAAGCTGAACCGCATCGATGCTGTAACGCACTCTTTCCGCCTTAACTCGACCCTGTTCAGCAGACACAGCCTCGTTAATCCCAAGCATTAGACTGTCAAAAAGTTCAGTCATTACAAATCCCCCTTTCTCGCAACCAATCGACAATGAGCCTTACAATCGGCCTTTCTCGGATGTCGATTATTCCCTATATTATAGGGTAGCTGTGTTTCGCAAGGCGCCCTTATTGCTTGTGATATTTTCTCTAGCTAGGCCGCAACAAATCAAGAACTACGCGGCTTTGCGCTCAAGATTTGACCTTGCCTAGGTGCACATCGTTTTGATTGGTAGCAGTCCTTAAGTAACTGACTATGCTGGGGCGTTGAAATCTCAGTTGTTTTCTGTGACTCCAAAGGCGTCATGCCGATAAATGTGTATCTAGCCGCCCTATTAAGCCACTTCGTTTGAAAGTTCGATGAGATTGCCGTCAGGATCACGCACGTAAACTGAGCGTAACTTAGAAAAGGCGCCTGTTCTCTCAACGGGGCCAAGCTCAATGGCAACGCCCTTTTCTTTTAGCGCAGAAATAACCGCCTCTAATGGACTATCCACGATAAAACACAAGTCTGCCGCCCCTGGCGTCGGCACCTTTGCCCGAGGAAGGATAGGAGACCCTTTTACTTCGTGAAGGTTGATTTTTCCCGCCCCATAGACTAGCGCCACGCGCCCTTGACCGAAAGTTTCAAGTCGCATTCCAAGCGTCTGAGTGTAGAAAACAACGCTCTTTTCCCTGTCGGCAACGGTAAGAACGAAGTGGTCACAGCGATCAACCGCAAAAGCCTTTCCTGCCATAACTTTCCTCCCTGAAAAAAAACCGGCCTTTCCGCAAGGGATTAGCCGATCTTTTCTTACGCTAAGAAGCGCTTATTCTTTAATGGGCTTGCAAGCCTTCCAGATAAGACCCACAACGGCGCCAGCCATAGCAAAGGAAACCCAGCCAAGACCAAACGAATAAAGTGGAACTGTCTCATGGAGGAACTGACCGAGGCTGCCGAGCGAAACGCTAGCGGTTTCTAAGCCACTGACTAAGGCCATCACGAAGGTAAAGGCCATCGTGCTCGCATACACGCACTGACGTCCATCAAACCAGTTATGGAAGAACGCAAGCGCCATCAAGGCCATGCAAAGCGGATAGATGAACATTAAGACAGGAATTGTCGAAACAATGATGGTCTTAAGCCCAAACAAACCGATGAGGTAAGAAACCACGCAGAAGATGGCTGCCCAAATCACGTAATTAAGCTTACCTGTTAAGTGTAAGAAGTACGCGGCACAGCACGTCACAAGGCCAATAGCCGTTGTAAGGCAGGCAAGAACCACAATCACGGCAAGCAAGATTTCGCCAGATGTTCCAAAGAGGACCTTGGCACTTTCCGCCAGCACGGGAGCTCCCGTATCCTTCACGCCGATAGCCATCACGCTTTCAGCACCAATCTTAGCAACGAAGATGTAGATCACAGCCAGCAAGACACCTGCGATGATGCCACTCTTATAAACCTGAGAAACAATCGCCTTGTTTTGTGTGATGCCAGATTCTTTCACGGCAGAAATCACGAGCATGGCAAACACGAGAGAGGCAATCGCGTCAAGCGTGTTATAGCCATCAAGAATACCCTGAACCGTTGCCACCGCAGCCGTTGCATAAGCCTTACTAGCAGGCTGTGGCTCACCCATCGGGGTTAAGAACGATTGCAAAATGAATAGGGCCAACGTCAAAACGAGGGCAGGAGTAAGTACCTTACCTACTCGATCCACAAGCTTGGATGGCGTAGCCGCAAACCAGAATGTAATGACAAAGAAGACCGCTAAGAAGATTGGCAGAGCAATCCCAGAGGTTGCATCAGTCAAAAAGGGGCGAACAGCAATCTCAAAGGAGACTGTTCCTGTACGAGGGACGGCAAAGCACGGTCCAATCGCAAGATAGCTCAATACCGTGTAGAAAAGGCCGTACCAAGGATGCACGCGGCTAGCAAGTTCTTGCAGACTGCGGCAACCCGAATAACCCATCGCCATTACACCCAAAACCGGCAAACCGACACCCGTAATGCAGAAGCCCAAAAGGGCCCACCATACATTTTCTCCGGCGCTTTGACCCATCGCAGCGGGAAAGATCAAGTTGCCGGCACCGAAAAACAGCGCAAAGAGCATGAGCCCAATTGCGACGTACCGTTTGCTATTACTTTTTGTCGACATTTGCTAATTACCAGAAAGTTGCCTCTTATTTTTCCCTAGAGGCAGTTCAAGGGATTCGGCTTAAAACTGCCGTAGAAACAAAAGACTCCTTATATACGGAGCCTTTTTCCTGTAAACGATTGTATCGTGAGTCTTAGGTTTGCTTTGTCTTATAGAGATTGACGTGCGTCAAACGTCTTGGACGACTTCGTGCTGTCCTGCATCGTTTTTAGGTGATTTGTCGTAGAAGGAAAAATCCATCTTTTGCGCGATTTCAGAAAAAAAACCTCTTGACAAATGTTCCCTTTAGGCCACAAAAAAGGCCAAATCCCATAAGAATTTGGCCCAGTTTAAGTGGCTTCAGGTTTCACCTGAGGCCATCGAAATTTTGGTGGCGCATCACGGATTTGAACCGCGGACACAAGGATTATGATTCCTCTGCTCTAACCAACTGAGCTAATGCGCCAAGGAGGTGGGATTATTTCAAAGCACGCTTATTTTGTCAATTTTCGTTCACTTTTCGCTGGAAATGTGCGCCTCAAACAACGTATGAATCCCATACAAACTCAAAAGCGAATCAAGCGCCGCAGGCACTCTTCGAATCCGAAGAGGCGTCTCTCTCGTTTTGGCGTGACGAATCCAAGAAAGCAATACAGAAACTGCCGATGAATCGACGCTTTTTACCTCAGACAAATCGAATTCCGAGTCTCCCGCGTCAATCGCAACTTGCCCTTCTTTTTTTAACTGAAGGGCATTTTGCATTGTCATGGCCTGCTCTTGAATTTTCATTAGTTATTTGCCTCTAGATTTTTGTTTTTGAGTTCTTGGATTAACCCTTCAATTCCTGAGGAATTCACAACGCTTGAGAACTGATTGCGGTAATTGTCGACTAACCAAATGCCTTCGACATTCACATCAACAATGCGCCAGAGACCATCGACCTTTTTGAGTCGATAATCAATACGAATATCGGGCTTTCCTGTCTCAAAAAGAAGCGTACGAACAAGAGCGTCTTTCTCTGTGGGTTTAACGCGATTGGGGGCGAGCTTCGTTTTTTGACCCTTCACTGTGGCTAAGGCACCTGAATACACGCGAATTAACTGGTCACGAAAGAGCTTTTGAAGTTCTTCGCGCTGTTCGGCGCTCGCCCCTCGCCACTTCGGACCCACACACATACGCGTCATGCGCAAAAAGTCCACTGTCGGCATCACAATGTCATCGACAAAGACTTGAATGCGAGTTGAATCGCCAGCTTGTAGTTTCTTATCAGCGCGGATTGTATCGAGAATCGTATTGCTCATCTCGAGGACCCACTCATTGGGATCTCCCGATTGATCGGCAGCCCATGAAAAACCAATAGGACTCAATGCTACAGAAGCAAAGAGCGTAGCAATCAATGTTCTACGCGCAATCATTAGTGTTTTTCTCCTAATCCTTGTTCTTGATCTTCGTCTTCAAACTCATCCACGGCAAAGGGATTTTCATCTTCGCCTCCGAGCGTCATACGGCGATTACCAAAATAAGCCTCTCGCACCATCACATACGGGTCAACGGCTCCACGCAAAGTATCTGTCATCGGCAAAAGCTCGGTGCGAAGACTTACGAAGCGAACGCCTGTCACACCCCATCGAATCCATGGATTTTCTACGTACGTTACGGGATGAGCGGCC
>CAVCTI010000252.1:0-2500 GCA_963604755.1 Duodenibacillus sp.
CGGAGCAACCCCTTCGATCAAGTCTCTTCCAAGATTCGCCTCTTAGCGGGCGAAGGCGCCCCAAAGGCTTTTGCCGATCGCTCACTGAGCGCACGACAATGGGATGAAATTTTGGCCTACCTTGAAGCGATGCCTGAAAGCATTGCGAAATCGCGCATGCGTGTGATTCTGTATCTAGGAAAAGGGCTTGGGATGCGAGCCTCAGAGATGATTAACGCAACAACGGGATGGATTGTTGAAAGACGCGTAGGTGACGAGGAAATCACCGTCATAGAAATTGTCGGTAAGGGAGATAAAGTGCGCCGCCTTCCCCTATCGAAAGAAGCGCTTGCGGCAATCAATCGCTACTTAGCGCGCCGAGGGCTACAAAGCGTTTTTCACTGCGTATCCAATACGCCCCTTTTAGTAAGTCTTGGAGGAAATAAGAAGACGACCTCGGGAAAACTTTCTCGCTCTGGGCTCTACAAAGCACTAATTGCTTTCTTTTCTGAGGTGGCTGCCTGCGTCGACAAAAAGAGTCCTGCAGACGCAGAAAAGCTGCGCGCAGGCTCCACGCACTGGCTGCGCCACACCTTTGCTATGACTGCCCTAAAGTCGATGGACATCAACATCGTGCAAACCGCAATGGGCCACGCCTCCATTGGCACAACGAGTCGCTATTTGGCGCCTGAGGAAGCAGAACTTGCGCGCGCGATGAAAAAGATGAAACCTCTATAGTTGCGTTATTTCACGCCAACAAGCCAAGGAGAGACGCCCGTATCGGTTTTTTCGGTCACAGTCTTTCCCTTAACCCAGTGCGAAGCAGCTCGGGCTTTACCCTGAATATGATCGATTTCCACTTTCCAAATCTGAGCGCCTGAAAAACGCTCCTGCATTTGTGTAGCGTTTCGCTCATCGCTATTGGCTGGTGCATAGTGTTTCACAAGAGCCATCATGGCTCGCACGCGTAGCGCAGGGTCTTTTACTAACGAGGCGCGGCCCGTGACAACAACACTAGCGAAATCCACAGAATACATCTCAGGCAAAGTAAACGCCTTAGAGACAAAAAAGAGACTTACCTCTGGATTGGCAAGCATATTCTCGTTGCGACGCGACTCAGGGGCATCGGTTGTATGAAAATAAAACGCTCCCTCGTACAAAACTGGGCTAATCGCTACGCCATAGGGGACACCTTCACTATCCGCCGTGCTAATGACAGCGTAGTCTGAAGCTGCAATAACTTCGTAGGACTGTTCTTCGTTAAGCGCTCTTTCCTTTCTTTTTAATTCGCGATTTTTTGTGCTTGTCATTTTCTTAACCCTTCAGCAATCTTGTTTCAGCCTTAGCTGTGTCTGATGTCCTTTTTGCAAATACTTGGTAACTATAAGGCCAGCATCGATTGTAGGCAAAATCTTGCGAGTCCTTGAGTCCTGTCAAAGACACAAAATGTCGGCTTGGGTAGCATCGCATCGAATATGAAGGGAGCTGATTGCTATGCCAACTATTGCCGATGGATTTGTATTAAGTAACAACGTTTTCATCCCATGCTTAGGTCTTGAAACTCGCCAATTGCAGCCAACATCAGCCTTAGAAGAAACACTCGAAACGGCCATTGAATTGGGCTATCGACGGTTTGACACGGCAAGTGCCTACGGCAATGAGGCCAATCTCGGTAAGGTTGTGACAAGTTCTGGCATTAAGCGCTCGGAATTTTTCATCTCAAGTAAGCTCTGGGTCACAGATCGTAATTACAACGAAGTGCTCACAGCCTTTGATAAAACGCTTGAGGCTTTAAAGCTCGACTATTTGGATCTCTATCTTATTCATTGGCCTGAAGCGCACGGAGACCCCCTGCTCTGGCAAAGCGTCAATACAGGGACGTGGAGAGCGATGGAAAAAATCTATGACTCAGGTAAAGTCCGCGCCATTGGCGTCTGCAATTTTCTGACCCACCACCTTGTTCCAATGATTAAGCGCGCAGAGATTTGTCCGATGGTCAATCAGCTTGAATTCCATCCGGGCTACTGGCAAAAGTCCACGCTCGAATACTGCCAAAAGCACAAGATTCATGTCTCTGCGTGGGATCCTCTTGGCAGACGCGACGTTTTACCTGACCCAGTCATACAAAAGATTGCTCGTAATCACAACGTAAGCGAAGCGCAAGTGGCGCTACGCTGGTGCTTGCAGCACGGAACATCTGCGCTACCAAGAACGTTAAGCGCTACAGACCTTGCCAATTACAGGGAACTTTTTGGGTTTCGCTTAAATGTGCGGGAGGTTCAAGAAATTGATGACCTCCCGCTTTCGTGCTTTTCGGGTTTAGATCCCGATCACGTCTCGTTCTGAGGCTTCTTTTCTTGAGAAAACCATACGCCACGCGGTGTGCCAAAAGTCAAAGCCACGCGTGGCGAGAGAACGAAGTACGCTGTCCAAAAAAGCGTCCACGCAAAGATTTCAAATAGACCAATCGCTGGCACTTTAAGACTAAAGTACCAACTCTCAACCATAAACGCCACAGGAC
>CAVCTI010000253.1:0-3987 GCA_963604755.1 Duodenibacillus sp.
GACGGTTTACAACGTTCTAGGAACATCGCGGGCATAATTTCATGCGTTCGCCCTGGTGAATAGGGCAAAGGAAATTAGAATCCTATAAAGTGCGCTCCTTGTCACTTTCACGAGTTTTTATCTGACGCCAAATGACGCCAATGAAGTGGCGAATGATTCTCACAAACGTGCGTCGGGTTTTCGATGAAAAAGGTTCCTGTCCTCATACTTTTTGCGCTTGCTGTAAGTTTCGCAGTAACGCGAGCTCCCTTGTCTTCTGTGGGACCAGTGGCGGAGACCCTACGCAGCGCCTTAATGATTGACTACAAAACCTTCGGTATTGTCACAGCGCTTCCCGTGTTTTGCTTTGGGGCGTTTGGATTTGTCACTCCCTGGTTATTTGCAAGACTCTCAGGAGGGAAAGCCCTTTCCGTTGTTTTAGCCGCTCTTTCTTTTGGGCTTTTCTTACGCACACTCGAATCAGTGGCCGCTCTTTTAATTGGCACGCTTTTTGTGGGCGCGGGAATCGCGATGATCAATACGATCATTCCGGTGATTTTGCGCCACTACTATCCTGAGAAGGTCTCTTTTGCTTTGGGTGTGTGTACGGCCTCTGTCGGACTCTCAAGTTTCTTGGGAGCGGCATTAGCTTACCCAATGCAAGAGATCACGGGCTCTTACACGGGAGCCCTTGGCGTGTGGCTTCTTTTTGCTATTCCCGCTGCGATTGCGTGGTTTATGACAAAGCCAGAAGACCTTCCTGATTTAAAGCCAGCAAAAAAGACCGATAACACTGAGAAACTCGCTTTAGTTTTTCTTCCTTCTCTTTCTGTTGTGACAACCGTAAGCCTTCAGGCTGTGTGTACCTTTGCTGTGATCGGTTGGTTACCAGCTCTTTTGATGAGTGTGGGTGTAAGTGAAGCCGTTGCTGGAAATGCGCTCGCGGGACTCCTTGTAGTCGCTTTCTTAGCTAGTCTTGCGATTTCATTTTTGATTCGTGTCACAGGTGGCGAACGAAACCTCTCGATTCTTTTAACGCTCTCTGGTCTTGCCTCATTGCCGTTTTGGTTTATGGGTGGTATCTGGCCTTTTGTTGGGTGTTTTCTGATGGCGTTGCCGCACGGGGCACGATATTCGCTCGCGATCATTCTTATTGCAAAGAAAGCGAGGACATTGCCTCAGATGGTGCTTCTTTCTTCTTTAGCCCAAGGTCTTGGCTATTTAACCGCAAGCGTGGGTCCCTTTGTTTGTGGACTTCTCTATTCAGGAGATGGCGATTGGAGTGCTGTTTTAATCTTCTTAGCCGCAACGATTATTCTTTGGGGAGTGGCGGCTTTCTATGGCTTTGGCTCTTGTGACGTTTTCCGTCGAGCCAAGTGAAAAATCCATTATCCTTGATAATCAAAGAAATCTTTCTTCGCGAACCCCAAAAACTGTGAGAATTTGGCGCTTTTGAATCCTAAAAAGTGTGAAAACAGTTCCAAAGCATCCGTGAACTTTCGCCTACGCCTAGGCAAGAAAAAGGGAGCGCTGAATTCCTTCAACACTCCCTTTAGATTAGCTTTTGGCTAAAAGGGCGTATTAGAGCGCATCCTTGAAGGCCTTGCCGGGCTTGAACTTCGGCAACTTGGAAGCCTTAATCTTGATCGTTTCGCCTGTCTGGGGGTTACGACCTGTACGGGCAGCGCGCTTAGTAACGCTGAATGTACCGAAGCCAATCAACTGGACTTCGCCACCCTTCTTGAGGGTTTTCTTTGTTGTTTCAATAAAGGCCTTCAATGCTGCTTCGGCCTTGGCCTTGGAAAGGTCGGCCTGCTTAGCAATGGCTTCGACCAATTCGGTTTTGTTCATTGTATTTCTCCTTAGAGATTTAAGAGCTCTTCAAACCCCCGAAAAGCCTTTGGGGGCCAAGTCTCAGCGCTGATAATACCTTGTTTTATGCGAGTTAGCGCAGGTTTTTTTCCTCAATCATGCCTTTTTATGCGGTTTTCTCGGTACAGAGTCAAAAAAAGTCATATGAAACCACCATTTTTTCCAAAAAACGTATATTTTGGGAGGCGAAAGTTCACTTTTACGTCCGCGAAGGGGGAAAGCCTCATGATCATCACCGCAGTTCAACAAAATAAAACCACCGTGCGTTTAGTTACCGACAAAGGCACGCGTTACGTCAATGGAATCCTTCATGGTTATACAGCTGACACGGTCACTGTGAAAAATAGTGAGAAGTCCATCGGGTTTCGCGTCTGTAACGACAAAGGGCAGACGATCAAATTTATTTCACGTTAAGTTTCACTGAGAAATGATCTTAAGATTTTTGGCTTGAGGCTTTGTTAAGCCCGAGACTTTTCCTTCGTACCCTGATAGCCAATCGCAAAGGACAACGCACAATGACCGCAACAAACGAAACATTAGTTGATGAATCTTTGCTCCTTTATAAGATCTTGCGGCGCATCCCTTACGGGCGCTGGATTTCGACAGTCGATATTGCCAACGAGCTTGAGGCTAGTGGCGTTGAGATTACTGCGCGGCGATTACAACGCTTTTTAAAACGCATCAGTTCCGATGAGGAGTTCTGTGTTCTTTGTGATGCGCGCTCAAAGCCCTATGGGTATCGGCGATTTAAAAGAGAATCGGATTTATCTGAAGTAAGCCTAAAGGCTGAAGAGGCGCTTATCCTGCGCCTAGCAGAAGAGCGCTTAAAGTACCTTTTACCGAGTCCTGTGATCGATAGCCTAAGACCGATTTTCGATTGTGCACGAGAACTGATGAAAGAAGAGGCCACAAAAGGAGCGTCGGCTGCTTGGCTAAAAAAGGTGGCCGTTGTCCCTGCCACGGTTTCTGTGATGCCGCCAGCAATCTTGCCTCGGATTTTTACGGTCGTAAGCCGTGCGCTTTGGAAGAATACGAAAATTGAAATCGAGTACACAAATAGCGAAGAGGTGAAGGTAAGTGGCGTTGTGTCTCCCTTGGGGATTGTGCAGCAAGAGCAACGCATTTATCTCGTGTGTATCTTCGATGGCTACACAGATATTCGCCATCTTGCCTTACACCGCATTCAGAGCGCAAAAGAAACGGAATTTCCTGCCGAGCGCCCCAAGAACTTTTCCTTGGACGCCTATGTGAAGTCGCGACACTTTAACTTTAGTAATGGCGGGAAAGTGTGCCTTTCCTTTACGTCAACAGATAAGTACTTAAAGCAGTGCTTAACAGAGACGCCATTTAACCGCACACAAAAAATAACCGATCTAGGTGAAGGCGCCTTCTCCGTAAAGGCTACTCTTGACGATACCACGCTTATTGATGCGTGGATCGCGGCTTGGGGCGCAGAGCGCTTTAAAAAGTTAAAAAAGACTCCCATTGAGTAACGGAAAAAAGCGCGCCCCACAGCTTAAACTCACGAACGCCCCTTTACTAAAAGGAAAGAATTCTGAGCGCTTTTCATGCGTCACCAATTGACGCTAGCGGCCTTACGTTTCGAGTATCAGAGACTCACAGTTGAGGTATTCGAAATGAAGGGAAAGAATTTTCTTTGTCCTGCATGCGGTGAATCGATTTACGCGATTGATTCTGACGTCGTTACTTTTCAGGAACTCGATTTGCTTTGGAGTTTAAGGCTCTTTGTGAAGGGCGGGGCATGGCGCATCGCAAGAGATATTGATGTTGGGTCGGCTTTCCCTGGGTTTGCAGAGTTTTCAAAACGAATGGAGCCATTTGCCAATCGGCTCGAAGAAGACGAAGAAGATGATTACGACAATCTTGGTGAATTTTTAAATCGCCTTTATAAGAAAAAGCTCATCAGTTACGAAGAAGCCAATAGCGTCCCGAAAGAATTCCTTCAGGCGCTACGCGAAGAAGAGAAGCACTTTGGAAAGGGAGAAGCCCTTTTTTCTCCTTTGAAAGAAAACGTCGAGTTGTTTTCGAAAACATTTGCTTTTTCTCAAGTGGAAAAAGCCTTATTCACATTTATTGTTCTGACCGAATGCTGCACGACGTTACTGAATCACTACG
>CAVCTI010000254.1:0-3604 GCA_963604755.1 Duodenibacillus sp.
GGGATTGGATGTAAAGGGCCCGCCAGAAAACCCCGAAGTATTCAATCGTGCAGCGAGTAGAGACAAGGCACACCTATCTTTTCTAGAAAGCTTTGAGGCCCTAAAGGAAGCCCGTGTTTCTTATGAAGCACGCACCACGGCGCATCCGGATCTATTAAGTAGTGACGATATTTTGAGCGTCGCTTTATGGCTAAAAAAGAATGGATGCACGACGTATGCCTTACAGATTTATCGTGCACCACCTGGTGTTAAACCAACACTTGCAGCTGTCGGCGCTGACTATCCTGGTGAAGAACTCATTGGCCAATTAAAAGCGCTTTTCCCAAGCTTCACACTGCGTCGCGGTTAATCTTTTCAAAGCTCATAAGGTGTAATGCCCACGCTACAACGAGTAGACACACACCGGTATCGGCAAAGACAGCCATCCACATCGTGGCGTACCCCGTGATTGCAGCAATCGCAAAAAGAGCTTTCACGCCTAAGGCAAATGTGATGTTTTGTGCAATGGTGCGATGTGTGGCTTGAGATAGGCGCTTAAGCCACGCAACGCGTCCAATATCGTCATTCATCAAAACGACGTCGGCGGATTCAATCGCCGTGTCAGTTCCCATGGCACCCATCGCAATACCAAGGCGGGCGCGAGCTAAGGCTGGCGCATCATTAATACCGTCGCCAATCATGGCTGTTGGTGCTTTTGCATCCAATTGAGAGATGATGGTTAATTTATCTTGCGGAAGAAGTTTGGCACGAACGTTAGTAATTCCTGCAAAGTGCGCAATTGCGGCGGCACTTTCTTCATTGTCTCCCGTTAAGAGCCACACGTCGACTCCTTCTTTCTTTAATGCCTCAATGCTCTTATCAACACCCGCTTTGGGCGTATCGCTAAAGGCAAAGACAGCGATAGCTCCAAAGAGATCACTTAAAGCAAGCGCTGTGTGACCTTCTTTTTCGAGTGCGTCAAATGCGTCATTCGCTTCAACGCTAAGAAGATGATTTTGTTTAAGCCAAGAGCGATTCGTTAGATGCATCTTCGCTCCGTGAACGCGGGCTTCAACTCCGTAACCAGGTAGGTTATGGAGGTCAGTGGCTTTCGGAATCGAAAGAGTCGCATCGCACGCCCTAGCAAGCGCTTGACTTAGTGGGTGTTTGTTGGCTTTCGCTAATGCGGCAGCGACAGTCCAGGCTTGCGTGGCATCATTTTTTCCTAAAACGCGAATGGCTTTAAATACGGGTTTCCCAACAGTGAGTGTCCCTGTCTTATCAAAGACAGCGGTTTTAAGTGTCGCGGCAGCTTCCATCGGAACGCTACCGCGAACAAAGACGCCGTTTCTGCTTGCTACAGTCATTGCGGCTAAAAGTGCGACAGGCGTGGAAATCACCAAGGCGCACGGGCAACCGATGACAAGCAACACAAGCGAGCGATAAACCGTCTCTTTATCAAAGACACCAGTGACTAGAACTGATCCGATTCCTAAGAGCAGACTTGCTGCAAAAATCGCAGGGGTGTAGTAGCGCGCGAAGTGATCGATAAAGCGTTCAACCTTGGCTTTCTTTTGTTGCGCCGCTTCAATGGCACGCGTAATGCGTGCGGCAGTTGAGTCACTTGCGGCACATGTTGCACGAATCGTGAGAGTTCCATCGAGAGCAATAGTTCCCGAGCGAACCCACGAATCTTTATGTGCTGTTTCAGGAATTGATTCTCCCGTAAGGCTTGAAACATCAATCGCACTTATGCCATCGAGGACAACGCCATCTGCGACGAGCATTTGGCCTGGAGTCGCACGATAGATGCTTCCAACTTGAATCGATTCGGCACCCGTCTTAATCCAGGCGCCATTGACGAGAACCTCGATAACGCCCGGGGCCTTTTCCAATAGATTGCGAATGCTTTTTTGCGCTTTAGCAAGTGTGTGATCTTCAATTTCTTCACCAATCTCATAGAGCACCATCACCATGGCTGCTTCGGGGTATTGTCCGATAATGACAGCTCCGAATACAGCTACTGCCATCAAAGTGTTCATATTGAATCTGAGCTGAAGGAGATTTACTGCACCGCGATAAAGGGTCTTAATACCGCTTAAACCAATGGCAATAAGAGAAAGGGCAAGAATCACTTCTTCCGAGGAACTCCCACGAATTTCTAGGAATTCACTTGCTCCGGCGAAAACGAAAGCGCCGAGAAGAATCAGGATGTGTTTGAAGTTATTTTCCTGAGGAGTAGCTGCGGCGTTCTTTTCTTGAGATAGGGCTTTTCCAGGTAAGCCAATCTTTTCGAGTTTAGCTAAGAGCGTTTTTTCATCGGCACCGATTTCTTTGGCGATAAAGCGCACCGTGCGATGCGTCATATCAAAACTCATAATCTTAAAAGATTCGTCCTTTTCAAAGGCAACTTCGATTTGCGCGCGCTCAACAGGGCAATCCATTTCTCCTACGAAAATGAGAAATTCTTTAGCGTTTTCGGCTTTCTCATCAATGCGTTTAGCGGGAAAGCCTGCCGTTTCTAACTTTTGAAAAAGGGTTTTCTCGTTTGCGGTGTCAGTTAAAACTTCAAACGTCATTTCGCGATTCATGCAATTGCTTGATTGAATTCGAAAGTCTTTACTGTCATTAAAGAGAGCTTCAATTTCAGAAACTTCAACAGCGCAATCCATTGCGTCAATCTTTAGCCGTAAAAGTTCATTTTTAGACATAGGAACACCTTTTTCGTTATCCAAAATAACTTCAGACAGGGTAGATTTAAAACCCTGAAGTTGCTACAGTGTCAAATCCTGAAAAATTAAGATTTAACTTAAGAGAAATCAATCATGCGTATTGGAGAACTTGCAAGTCGGAGCGGCGTGCGTGTTGAGGCGATTCGTTTTTACGAAAAAGGAGGGCTTCTTTCTGCTCCTGCGCGCTTAGAAAACAATTACCGCGCGTATACGCGCAAGCACCTAGAGCAGTTAAATTTCATTTGCCACTGTAGATCTCTTGATATGTCCCTAACCGACATCAAGACGCTTTTGCATTCGGATGCAACTGATTCTGCACAGGCTTCTCTTGTTCATACACTGATTCAAAAGCAGGTGAAACTTGTTGATGAGAGAATTGCGAATTTAAAGGCTCTGAAGCACCACCTAAAGGCACTTGCCTCACGTTGCTCGGGCGATCACGGCACTGAGCCCTGTGGCATTCTTGTTGGCTTAAACGAGGACGCCAACGAAGGGCATTGTCATTGCGAAGACGCTCATGAGGGAGGACATTAATCATGTCGCAAATCTTATCGATTGCAGTTTTACTGTCTTGTGTTTTTTTAGTCATCGCTGTGCCAACGCTCATGCTTTATCGCTATGGAAAGCGAGAACCTCCGAAATTGCAATCCGAAGCCTATCAAAGTGGATTTGGTGGGCCGATGGTCTTTTTCTTACTCGTTGAAGTGGCTTTTATTGAGCGTTTTCTTTGGCTGGGTTACTTAGCGACGAGCGCTGTTAATTGGGAAACGGTTGGCACGGGCTTAGACCGTTTTGCTGTGATTGTTGCCGTGGGGCCCAATTGGATTCATGCCGCTCTTGGCATCGCGATGCTTGGCGTCCTTGTAAAGGGAAGAAGTCCAGCGGCCCTTGCT
>CAVCTI010000255.1:0-10545 GCA_963604755.1 Duodenibacillus sp.
CGGTTAACTGGCGTGGGGTTCACTTCAAAACCCATTTCAGAAACAGCGACGCCGTATTTCGCCCAAAAGGCTTTGGCTAAGTGGTTTGTGACGTTCGCGCGAAAGTCCGTTGCAAAGCTAGATGTATCAACATTTCGCGTTGTGTCTTTTTCTAAGATGTAGGGCTTTTGTCGCGCTGAGATTTTTTCTTCTAATAAGCTAAGAACTTTTCTTCTTAAGTCATTTAAGAAGGAGGCTGGAATAAAGCGATCTAAGAGGCCACCAACTTGAATCGATTTCATCGTAAAAGGGGTATCTCCCGTTTTATCTAAGGCTCTCACGATGGCGTCATAGGTTTTCTCAGGGTTCTTTGCTGGATCTAACGTAAGCGTCACGCTTTCAGTTGCACTAAATCCCTCAGCCGTTACGGTTAACGTGAGGCCACTCTGAGTAATATCCAATACGGCATCAAATTCAATCGTTCGGTGCGAGGAGTTACCTTCTAACGCCTGTAAAAAGACGCGGTCACTATTTCGATAGATCTGCGTTCCTTTCTTAAGTTCCCGTAGGCGGTCTCCTGCTTCAAAGGTGGAGACAAGGGTGAAGTTTCCTCTTTTAGCTGCTCGATTAACTCGTAAGCCATTAAAGATATCGTCTTGAGTAAAGTAGGCTAAGCCATCACCGTTATTAAGAGTTTTCCCAGGAGCTACGTCAATCGCAATTTCTCGATTAAAGGTATCGATGTCGATGACGCGCCCGATTTTTTCCCCAACGCTTTTAGGTGTTCGAAGTTCAGCTTCAAATCTGGGGCGGCCGTTGACAAAAGCATCCGTCCTCCCACGGTGAAAGGTCTTTGCTGGGTCTGGGGTAAAGGTAAATGAAGAAGTCCCTAAACTTGCTTTTTCCCAGCCGTACTTTTCGATTAAGTGATCGAGTTTTCGCCGGTAAAACGCCGTGATGTTTTTCACATAGCTCGCGTCTTTGAGTCTCCCTTCGATCTTAAAGCTTGTGACTCCCGCTTTAATAAGAGCTTCTAAGTTTTCACTTTGATCGTTATCTCGTAGGCTTAAGGCGTAGCACTCCTTCTTAATAGGAATCCCTTGAAAGTCAAAGACGTCGTAGGGTAAGCGACAGAGTTGTGCACACCTTCCGCGATTGGCGGACCTTCCTCGCGTTGCAGCCGATAAATAGCATTGGCCTGAATAGCAAACACAAAGCGCGCCGTGAACAAAGAATTCAAGCCGAGCACGAGGAGCGGCGGCGCGACACGCGGCGATTTCTTCTAGGGTAAGTTCCCTTGCTAAAACAATTTGAGAAAACCCTAATGAATCGAGAAACGCGACTTTTTGAGGAGTCCTAATATCGCATTGCGTTGAAGCGTGAAGTTCAAGGGGAGGCATATCCATTTCAAGGAATGCCATATCTTGAATAATGAGCGCATCGACTCCCGCTTCATAAGCCTTCCAGGCTGATTCTCGTGCGGCTTCAAGTTCGTTATCAAGTAGGACGGTATTTAACGCAAGATAGGTTTTTGCCCCGTAGCGATGCGCGTAGGAACTCACGCTTTCGATTACTTCCCAGGAGTTACTGGCGGCAGACCGCGCGCTAAAGTCGGGTCCTCCGATATAAAGCGCATCCGCTCCCGAATCGATTGCGGCTTTCGCAACGATTTCGTCTTTCGCAGGACTTAATAACTCAAGAGGAAAGGTCGGTTTAAACATCGATTGCCCTTACGCCTTAGCTTCCAAGATTGCGTCAATCGCAGAAATCACGGTTCCTCTAAAGCTGTTTTTCTCAAGGGAGGAAACGCCTTTGATTGTGGTGCCCGCAGGAGAACAGACGGCATCTTTCATCGCGCCTGGGTGATTTTTTGTTTTTAGTTGCAATTTCGCTGTTCCAACGAGCGTCTGTGAGGTAAGTTCATAGGCAAGAGCGCGAGGTACTCCGTATTTCACAGCCGCATCTCCTAGGCTTTCGATAAACATCGCAACAAACGCCGGTCCACAGCCAGAAACGGTTCCTGCCGCTTTCATTTGTGCGCAGCTTACATAAACGAGAAGTCCCAAAGATCCTAAAAGCGTATCAACGGCGGCTTTTTCCGCATCGGTTAAGCTGTGTTTGGCTTCACAAAGAAGGACGCCTTCGTTAATCGCGACAGGCGTATTGGGTAGTAGCGACATGTGGTGGGTCTTTGCGGGAAGCATCTTTTCGTAGTCGTCAAATAGGATATTCACAGCAACGGACAAAAGAACTTTCCCTTTAAGGTGCTTTTTCACTTCCTTAATAACGGCTGGAACAATGTGGGGCTTTACGGCAACGATAACGATATCGGCCCATTTCACAGCTTCGGCATTGGTTTTAAAAGCTTTCATGCCACGGCTTTGGGTTTTCTCAAAGAGTTCTCCATAGTGAAGGGAAGAGGCGCCCATGTTTTCTGGCTTGAGTGCTTTAGCAGCTATTAGGCCATCGGCGAAGGCTGAAGCCATATTGCCAAATCCAAGGAAAGCGACTTTCAAATCTTCTAAGTTTTTCATTTCAGGAGCCCTCAAAAAAGACGTGATGGGGTTGATTGTAGCTTTGCTTGGCGGAAAGTTTTTTAAAAGGATTGGCGCGGCAACACGTAAAGCGTTTGTGGCGTTGCAAAACGTGAGCTTTATTTCTTCGTAAAAACGCGTGAAGAGTCTCTTTACTTAAAGAGGGGACTTGTGCCACAATTCCCAATGTGTGAGAGAGCTCTTTACCATCTTGATGATGAATGTGGCATATTGAGGCCGTCAAGGAATTAACTCCTTTGAGACTCTCACACCTTTCTTTTTTATTCTCCCCCTTAATTTCTCTGCGATAGTGGGCAATCGTATTGGCACGATGCTCGACGAAGCCTTTAGCGAGAATGCGGACGTTAAACAAGGCGGTATGTCTAAGACCATGCGCGTTGTTGTTCAGTCGTATTTGCAAACACTTTTCAATACAACGGCTCGTGACTTTGGTATTACGCCAGAGCAGGTCTTTAACGATTACGGGCCAAGTATGTTCTTAAGCCAGCGGATGCAACACGTACAGCAGATGGCAAGTTGCAGGTGATATCTGACAGAGCGAAGGGACTGTTTTCCAGAAAGCAGAATAATTCTCTACATATGACATCAAAGGTGTTCGAGGGAAACTTTGCTTCTTTCATGCTAAGTGATAAAGATTCTGAAAGATTCGTTATCCGAACACCACTCTCACAAGTGACAGGTGGTCTGCTTAGCCAGTTAGGAATTCCAGCGGATGACGTAGAGATTCAAATTACGAGCGATTGTAGAGCGCATCCGTATAACGCAGGACATGCGCTGTCAGCAAACGATTGGATAGATGCTTTAAATCTCCCTTCCGAGGCTGAATCTGCGAAAGTGGAAAAGCAGTTTAAAGATGGACAAGCTATTAGTTTGCGAAAAGTACAAATGACGGAAAAGTGCTGGAAGCGATTTTCGTTGTTTTCCACAATCCAAACCGCGTAGACGCTACTATTCAGCTTAATCTTGTCACAGCATATCACGTTGGGGAGAATCTATCGAAGCCCGACGTTGCTACTGCCCGTGGGGTAGCAAGACTTGATTTTGAATCACGACACATGCGGGACTCCATGCCTGAGCGCGCCTATGATGCCGCTCAAAAAAGAGCGGTGGGCTTCGATTCGATTAGCTACACTGTATCACGAAGTACAAAAAATAAACAACATTTATCACAAAATACCATCGGCGATTGGTTTCCTGACGTGCGAGCCATCGCTACGTGGACAGGAGCGAATCGCTCGACGTTCTTACACGAAACTGGGCATATGTTCTTGGATATGCGAGTGCGTATCGCAATCGCTTTAAAGGCTAAGAAAGAATCGGGAACAGAACTTACCAAGGGCGAGCAGCATCTTTTGGAAACGGCCGAAGCCGCGATGACGTGGCTTGGTACGGATTTAGATTCATTCTCTAAGATGAGTATAGAAGCGCAGCGCCCAATGCATAAGAAGTTTGCACGAACTTACGAAGCCTACGTAATGGAGGGTAATGCGCCAAGTCGCTCGCTTACCAAGGTATTCCGTGCGTTCTCTGGATAGCTTCGTGGTGTGTATCGCGCTATCGCCAATATTCCTGGTGCGGAAATCAACCCCGAAGTTCGCGAACTTTTCAATAATCTCTTAGTTGCATCTTCCGAAGTGGAGATGGCTCGCCAGCGGCGCGCGCAGTTCGAAATGTACTCAGACCCAAATCAGCGTGTAACTCTTGCTGAGTTCTTAGCCAAGATTAATGAGGAAGCGAATAAAGAGGATTCTGCCATTCGGGGTATTTATGTGCCCGAAGAGATCGTTAATGGTATCGACTCTGGCGAATTGAAACTGTCGAATATGACAGTGGCGCAGTTTGACGCTATCGAAGGCGCAATCCGAGAGCTCTATACGTTGGGACGCAACGTTGCTTCCATGGAGCTTGACGGTGAGCGTGTTGCGTTCGAATCGGCTCGAAGCGATATTTCGCAAGGGATCGTCGACAACCTTACCAAGAAGGGTAAAGGCAAACTTGAGAATCGTGAGCGTACGGGACAGTTAGCGCGCATAAAAGAGGCACTTCAAAAGATTGGTTTGTCGCACGCTCGTATCCCGTCACTCTTTAAGTTGTAGCGAGCCTCAAACTCAGTGAGGATTTCTAAGAGACTCGCATCGAGGTACGTGAGAGCCTTTTCTCGGATTTGAGAAGGGATGCCATAGTAGGCTTGAGCAACGCCGCCACAGATTGCAGCGAGCGTATCGCTGTCGCCACCAAGAGAAATCGCGTTGCGAATGGCATCTTCGAAATTTCGCGATTCAAAAAAAGACATCAAAGCTTGCGGCACTGTCCCTTGGCAAGACACGTCAAAGTGATAATGAGGACGAATTTCATTGAGTGTGAAATCCATCGGGTAGTAGTGGTTGTCGATGTAGTCTTTGATCTCAAAGAGGGGCGTGCCGCTACGAGCTAAGAAAATGGCAACCGCTGTGGCTTCTGCCCCTTTTAGACCTTCGGGGTGGTTGTGCGTGACCTCGGTGATTTTCTTTGAAATAAGTTTCGCTTCGTCTAGTGTTTTCGCAACAAATCCTGCGGCGCTCACGCGCATCGCAGCGCCATTGCCGTAACTATTGTAGGGCTCGGGATTATCTGAAAAGACCCATTCAAAAAAGTGTCCACCGTAGCCACAGTTTGGATAGTGGCGGCCAATTGATTGCATGTAATGCACGGCGTTTTCGGATAAGTCAGAGAAATCAGGTTTGCTTTCCATAATGGCTTTACCTAAAGCCAATGTCATGATGGAGTCGTCAGTTGGAAAGCAATTAAAGCGAAAGAATCGGAAATCTTTCTTCTTGATGTTATGCCACTCAAAACGAGACCCAACAATATCGCCAATAATTGCACCAAGCATGGAATTCCCCATTTTTCTGTTTATGCGGTTTTTGCCTTTCTGGATTAGCTCCTTTTAAAGGCAATAGTACCGCACGAAAGCTAGGAGACTGGTGCTTTAGCTAGGGGAATTCAATTTATTAGTTGAAGGCTTGATTTCGAGCGTAATGACGCAAGATTTTTTGTCGTTCTCTTAGAGACCGAGAATCGCTCTTGCTTTTATGGCGTCGTTTGTGATGGCACTCTTTAATTGATCGAGACCCGCGAACTTTTTTTCATCGCGAAGTTTCTCAACGAAAGTCACTTCAACCATTTGTCCGTAGGCGTCTCCTCTCCAATCAAAGACATTGACTTCAAGAAGCCAGCGAGCCTCAGACGTGACAGTAGGTTTAACGCCTAGGCTTGCCACTCCACCGTATTCTTTTCCTGTTTGATCGACGCCCTTTACTCGCACGGCGTAAACGCCACGAAGAGCAGGTTTCGAGATCGATCCAGGCGGCAATATATCGATATTAAGTGTCGGAAAACCCAGCGTGCGCCCTAATTCAGAACCGTGAACGACACGCCCTGTGATTTGGTAGGGGTGACCAAACAAAAGCGCCGTGGTCTTAAGGTCGCCTTCTTCAAGAGCATCACGAATACGAGAACTACAAACCGTGTGGCCAGCAATCTTTAGTAAGGGTTGCGTTAGCACGTCAAAGCCTAGTTCTTTACCTAATGCGTTAAGGGTTTCAGGGGTGCCTTTTCCCATGGCGCCAAAGGTAAAGTTTTCTCCGACACCAACCCAACGAGCATCAAGACCGTCGATAAGGATTTCTTTGGCAAAGGCCTCGGGCTCCAGGTTGGCAAGCTTTTCATCAAAGGGAAGAATGCAAATTCTTTCAATACCGCAACGAAGGATATCCAAGCACCGATCACGCAATGTGGAAATAAGACGAACGGAAGTGTCTTTAAAGAATTCACGAGGGTGCGGCTCAAAAGTCAAAGCTGTCGGCGTTAAGCGCCGTGCTTTTGCTTCTTTTACAACGCTTTTTAGGAGAGAGGCATGCCCGAGATGCAGGCCGTCGAAATTGCCAATGGCAATAGCCGAGGGTGAACGTTCCTCGGGGCGCGGCAAGCCGCGAACAATACGAAAAGCTTCGGGTACTCTCATAGCGAGCGCAATTTTGGCGGCTTTCAAGAAGAAAAGCAAAGGAAAATCGGAGAAGAAAGACTTACGGTACGAACTATTGATGCAGTTCAGGTCACTAAGGTTGAAAAGTAGACGGGGAGATGGTTATAGGACCACTTGCGCCTGCAGCCACGACTAATGTCTCTCCCAGTGCCACGGCTTCCTCGGCGCTGAAGTATCTAAGACGTGGTCATCTACAGACGTTTTTAGTTTAACAGGTTACTTGAAAGAAACCGAATGAAAAGAATCTAAGAGGGTGTTGCACGGATTGACTCTTGCGAGTAATTCTCGTACACTGATTTCACCTGCAGCGCGCTTTGAGGTATTCATCACTTCTACGATTGGTCTACGGGCCGCGTCCGATGGAGCCTCAGTTGCGCTGACAGTCGGTGAAGGCTCAGCAATGCGTTGAGCCTTAACTATATCCATACCAGGATTGGGCAAACTTCTCAACCAGTTCCCATAGATTTAGGCCATTTATTAGATTCATGCGGATAAATGGCGGTTTGGCCAAAATGGTGAAGATGTGTTTTCAAGGGTAGTCGATGGAAAATTTCGCTGCGATTGATTTCGAAACAGCGAACCAATACCGCTCAAGCGTTTGTAGCGTTGGTTTGGTCGTTGTTCGAAATGCGAATGTCGTGGAGAAGTTCTACGAACTTATTCATCCGACTCCTGATTTTTATTCCTATTGGAACACGCGTGTGCATGGCCTTACAGAAGAAGACACTCGTGATGCTCTTAATTTCCCAGAGGTTTGGGCTGAGATTTCTCCATTGATTGAAGGCCTTCCTCTTGTTGCACACAATAGCCCTTTCGATGAGAGTTGCCTGCGTGCGGTCTTTCAGACCTACGAGATGCCGTACCCGAATTACACATTCCGCTGTACATGCCGGGCAGCACGGGTGGCGTTTCATGGGATGTTGCCAAATTTTCAGTTGCAGACAGTCGCGCACATTTGCGGCTATGACTTGCGTAACCATCATCACGCATTGGCAGATGCCGAGGCCTGCGCACAGATTGCGCTCAAAATCTTGCGAGACTGAGTTTTGTTTTTGATGTTTGTCGCTAAGGCTTTTCTCATGAAAGGACTTAGTTCTGCTCTTCTAAGAGTTCTGAGTAAACAAAGAACTGCGATTGAATGACTCGATTTGGAATCACAAGCGCTGGCGTTTTACCTGAGTCATACGTGAGAAAGCCCAAATAGAACATGACAGAAAGAAGTTCGCTTTGATTTAATTTATTGAGCCGATTTAAGTTGAGGTCACTTGGCGTTGACTTAAAAGGGATTGCCACGTGATTCATGGCACTTTCAAGCGTTTCTTTGATAATCGCACGACTTTCAAGATTTAAATAGCCTTCAATCTTATTGAGGTCACATCTAAGATTTGGATCGATGAGCAGGTCAGGCTTCTCATGAATTGTTTTTAGGCTTCGCAAATAATACAAACACATCGTGGGATTAAAGACCGTTTCTTCGCTACGTGTGCTAAAGCGGTATCCGTTGTACCACTCTTTCATATCAGAAACCACTGCATCAAGCGTAAGGTTGCAGGCCTTTAAATCAACGGTTTCGAGGACTAATTTTCGAAGTTCTTCTTCGTTAAAGCCATACATGCCAGCAAAGGCCGGATGCGTTGTAATGTTTGTTGCGATATTAAATCCCGATGTCACAGAATCGAGTGAAAAAGAGGTAACGCCAGTGATGAAAATACGGGCGACCGCTTTAGCTGTGGCTTCCTTAATGCGTGAAAAGAATGCTTTGTAGTACCCTTCTACGGATGTAATTTCCTTTAAGCGCTCGGGATTAGAAGAGACTATGTCATTGGGAAGATGATCGAATTCATCAATAACGACATAAATCTTTTGGGCGTATTCCACCGCCATTAAAGAGAGGAACGCTCCAACGAGACTTGCAGCACTATCGAATTCTTCGGAGAGAATTTTTTCTTGCTTCGGATGCGGATATTTATCGAAGAATATTTGGATGGAGTCCCTAATTTTTAGTAAGAACTCTTTGTCGGTATGCTCTGATAAGGCGATACCAGAAAGGTCAAAATGAATTGATCGAAAGCTACTTGCTAGTGGTGTTTTGTGTTTGCCGATATACGTTCCAGCAAAGTTTTTCTCGAAGTCCTTAGCCATAAATTCATCGTAATAGGCCTCGAGTGTGCTTGTGAAAAGCGTTTTGCCAAAACGACGTGGACGAACAATAAAGGAGTATTCGTCGCCATAATTTTCGAGAGTCTCGATATAACGAGTCTTGTCGACGTAGGCGAGATTGCGCTGTCTAATGACAGAAAAGTTCGCTTTCCCGTACGGTAATCTTTTAAGTTCACGATTTTCGGTCATCAATGGAGTTCTTGGAAAGTTAGAGCGTCAAAAGCGGTTGCTTTCCTTTCATTGTAAAAGACAATGCGAGCTTGAGTTCGCTTTTACTCCTGACGACAATAGTCGCGAAGGCCTTAAACCTCAATGTTGTGAGGATTGACTCTCTCGAGTAACTCCCGTACGCCAAAAGGCGAGGGGTTGGTGCGTTCGGCACTTCTAGGTTGGGACTCTGTCGCGCCTTCGCCGAAACATCATCCCTTGCATCAGAATGAGAGACCTTCTCAATTGGCTAGGTTTCCTTAATTTGTAGGTTTCAAAAAAAGAAATTTAGTATGGTCTAAATGGCTTGAGGACTTTAGAAAATCCTTTAAATTCAATCGATTGACATAAGCTCTTTTGCCGTTTAAATTTCCATTGAACCGTTGGAAAGAACCGAATGGGAATTAGACCCTGACGAAGTGTTCCAGCGGTTTACTTTATCTAGCTTCCGAAAAAAAATTTCAAACATCTTTCTCGCTTCATCATCGGTCTATTCCACCAGCATTTCAAAGCGAACAATCCTTGGCCTGTAGCCTTAAATTCTCGTGATTTTCTCAAATCTCCACGATGTTAAAATGCGCCATCTCAATTTGACTTGCCTGCCATGAAAAACATTGTTGTTCTTATCTCAGGACGCGGATCGAACTTTCTTTCTATCGCTAAAAAAGCCCAAGAAGAGCATTGGGAAGCCGATGGCCTTCGCATTGGTTTGGTCTTAAGTAATAGACCCGATGCAGCAGGTCTTAATTACGCCAAAGACCTCGGTATCCCAAGCGTTGTCGTTGACCATAAGGCTTACGCAACACGCGAAGACTTTGAAAAAGCGATGATTAAGGCTATCGACCCCTATGAACCTGCCGTGATTGTTCTCGCTGGCTTTATGAGGATTTTGACGCCCCTATTTATTCATCACTATGAAGGAAAGATTCTCAATATCCATCCCGCGCTTTTACCTCTCTTTAAAGGGTTAGATACGCATAAGAGAGCCTTAGAAGCTGGTGTTCGAGTTCATGGCTGCACTGTGCACTTCGCCGGATGCGAATTAGACGGCGGGCCCATTGTGGGACAGGCCGTTGTCCCTGTTGTACCGACAGATACGCCAGAAGTCCTTGCCGCACGTGCTCTTAAACTTGAACACATCCTGTATCCGCGCTGCGTACACGCTGTAGCGATGGGAGAAGTCACATTAAAAGAAAATCGCGTCACGATGGACGCGAAAACCGCACAGTATTTGGCTCTGATGGATTCATCAATCTAAAAATGTCAGAAAAGAAACCTACAAAGAAAATGCCCTTTGCGCCGCAACGGGCTAAAAAGAGCGAAACGCATAAGCATCAAACAGAGCGTCAGAAAGAAGCCTATAAGCGCCAAAGGGAAGCGTACCGCTTAGCCAAAGTCAAAGGGGAAGTCCATAAGGGGCCTGTCTCCAAAACCCGTCAAGTTCGCCTCGATCCCGAAAGAATTCGCATTACAAGCCTTATTGTGAAAGAACTCACGCGGGCTCTAGCTGTGATTTTGAAATTGGATGGCCCCGCCGATCAACTGATGAAGGCGTTCTTTAAGTCCAACCCAATGTTAGGCGCTCGGGATAGAACGGTTCTTGCTGAAGCGATTTTCTTT
>CAVCTI010000256.1:0-3186 GCA_963604755.1 Duodenibacillus sp.
ATCGTAAGGAGTTCATAAACCAAGGGCGGCGTATCTCGCAGGTTAAGAAAGTGCTTCATGAGGCTACGCAGTGGCTCAAAGATTTCAATTGCAGCGATGGTTTTACTTTCGTAGAAGGTATCGATCTTGTTGGGTAAAAGAATAGATAGTGAATCGGAAATAAGACCCGTTTTAACAAGAAGCATTTTTTCTTCAGCGGTAAACGTGAATTGGGGCGCCAAAGCTCTTAAGAAAAAAAGGCGAGTGACGTAAAAAAGAAAAGCGGGGCTATCTGACTTAAGGGCAGAAAAGAAGAACTTCACTTGTGTTACCCAAAGATCTGAAGTTGAAATCGACAAAAACCGTTTTAACAGAATAAGAAGTTCTTCTTCACGTAAGTCCGAAGAAAGCTCAAGATTGATAAGGGCGCGCAAAGCGTGAAGTGTCTTGCCGCGTAAATCTTTCGGAAGACTTCGCCACGCTGGCGTGAGTTCTCCTGGCGTCTTTCCCTCGTAAGCAAAAAGAAGAGTTAAAAAGACCGTCGGGCTCATCGTTTCATTGAATCCTCCGATAGCTGCAGCGATACTCTTTTCAGAGAAAACTGGAAGGTTTTGAGCGATGTCTTTGAGTTTTAAAAATGGTGTTTTGTCCGTAGCGCTTTCTATCGCGCGATCGATAAAGACGCCAAAAGTCCGGCCCCCGTAAGGCGCGGAAAGAAGGTTTTTCTTTTTGCTTGGCGTTTCTGGCATTCTTTTTACGTTTAAAAGACTCACGGCAAAACCAAGTCCTCTTTGGCTTTAGCGTCAATCTTTTCCTACCCTAAAAGGGCTCGGCAAGATTGCACTTACCGAAGACCCTTTTAAGTAGGAGGACCGAATACTCTAAAAATGAAAATCCACACCTCAATAACCGACCATCGACTGCACTAAAATGAGCAATCCAGATAGGGTATTAATAGAAGTTCGGGAGAAAAAGAAGGAGAGAAGGGGAAATGACTTTTAAGCGATTGAAGCAAACTCAAAGTGCGCGAGTTGCTGCAAATAGGCTTTTTCACTTTCACCCAATCCCGAGGTTAACGCTAAAGAAAGGGCGGCATCCACACTATCAATGTTTGGTTGATCAACCGATTCTTGCATCCGAAATAGAATGCCAAGGAATCGAACCAACACGCGACTTGATATGGGGTGCGTGCAGTGTGCGCCGTTTTCTTCGCGAGACTTCTCAGCGACTCGTAGGGCAGCTTCAATACACTTTCTCTCTTTTGCGCCAATCGTAAAGTGATGTTGAAGCTTCTTATAAAGCATCGCTTCTTCGACTTTACGATTTAAGTAACCCATCCGAATGTGCCAACAGCGATCGATGACACTACGGTCTTGATCGTTACGAGCAAGGTAGGAACTCACTTCACCAGCAGGCGCCGTGTTATCTGTGATGATTACACGAGTGTTGGCGTGACGCGCGAGAACTTCGCCCGTTCTATCGTTAACGATGGCGTCTCCTTCAAGGATGTCGTTAGCGGAAACCCAAACCTCAGGGGGCGCGACGGTAAATTCGTTAATAACGAGAGTTAAACCGTAGCGCCAAGCAAGGCTCGCAGGTCCGTCTTGCCAGGCAAAACCACCATCATCGCGAACAACGAAGTTTCCGATAAGGTCGTTTTTGTCCATGCGGCTTCGACAGGTTATGGTCACAGCTTGCGACTTCACGCGTGCAAGAAACTGCATCACAGTGCTTGTCTTTCCGCATCCTGTGGGACCGGAAATAAAAAGCGGCGCACGTGTGTCATCCCATTCCCACCAAAGGCAAAGCGCTTCAAACGTTTTCGCGTCAAAAGCGTGTGCTAAATCGATGGGAACGATTCTTCCGAATTGTGTTGTGGAGTCATCTTTGAAGCCGAGGACCGTTTTCTTGGAATCAAATCCAAACTCTCGGGCCGGAATCCGATTGGAAAATTGCATCATGGTTTTGTCCTTTATTTGCGTTGGGAGTTTTAGAAAACCCCGCGCAAGAAAAAAAGCGCGCCCGTACAACTTCCGAAACCGGAATCCCGCGGGTCAACGCCCGCGAGGGGTCAGGTTGTTGTGCTTTTATTTTCTCAAAAGTGAGACTGGTTAAAAGCGAACCAGTGAATCTATTGGGGAGTATGCCTATAAATTGGAAGAAATTCAAGGCAAATTTGCTTCTAACCAAGAATCGCTAAGCGCATGAGAGTTGCAAATACGACGGTCGCGCGTATTGACCCTAGACTTGGATCTAGCAAGTGGTCTTTTTTTTGTCGACGCTAGAGCGTTACGCCAAAGCTTTCGGTAGAAGGCTTGAGATTCGATTTATTTAGAGAACAGAGATGAACGAAAAAGAAAAGATAACGGCAGGTCTCCTTTATAACGCCAATGACGTGGAACTCATTCGTGAGCGCCATCGAGCAAAGACGCTTTGTGCCGAGTTCAATCGCATTGCCTACGAGGATCAAGAGAAGCGAAGCGCCATTCTCAAAGAGCTCTTTGGTTTCTTGCAGAGAAAACATTCGAATTGAGTCGGCATTCTTTTTGCGACAACGGGTTCAACACTAAAGTCGGTGATAACTTCTATGTCAATCACGACGCGGTCTTTCTTGACGCAGGCGGCATTGAGATTGGAGATAACGTCCTCATTGGCCCTCAGGTGGGGCTTATACGTCTTTTCACCCAATGGATGCTAAAACACGAACCACGGGTCTTGAATCCGCAGCACCAATCAAAATTGGCAATATCGTTTGGATTGCTGGAGGCGTCAAAATTCTCCCAGGAGTGACAATCGGAGACAATGTCGTCATTGGTGCTGGAAGCGTCGTCACAAAGGATATTGAGGCCAACAGCCTAGCTTTTGGAAACCCTTGTCGAATCCAAAAGAAACTGATTAAGACTTGGGCTACTCTATAAAGGATGGTGTTTTGAGCGTCTTTTCACGAAGGTGAACGCCAAAGAATTTTGGGTGAAAATTTCACAGCAATTTGTGTAGAAATTCGGTATGATGCGAACTCTGCATTTGAGAGCACTCAGATGCAGGTCGGAGAAGTGGCCGAGTGGCTGAAGGCACGCCCCTGCTAAGGGCGCAGATCAACATATACTGGTCTCGAGGGTTCGAATCCCTCCTTCTCCGCCAGGATTTATGATGCTTTGTCTCGAAAAAGATAAAGCGTTTTTCTTATAAAAAATTTCCATCTAAATT
>CAVCTI010000257.1:0-2829 GCA_963604755.1 Duodenibacillus sp.
GGGAATTTTTCAGAAATTTAAAATCAAAGACGCGTCTGAGGAGGCGTACGCCCTAACATTTGGGTTAAGTATCGAAATTCGCCTGCGTCTGCTCTAAACTTAAGGGTTCTCGTATATGGCTAAAAATACGTTTTTGCAATGGATTTTTCTCACCCTCTGAAAAGCGCTTTCATTCCCCGCTCTGTGGCTGTTGTGGGCGCAAGTGACCGCAAAGGCAGTCGCGGAACGCTGATTTGGACTGGCGTGATGAATTCGCACAGAATTCTTCAGGCCTATCCTGTGAATCCCAAGTACAAATACATTGGCCTCACACCGTGTTGGGCTAAGCTTTCAGAGTTGCCTGAGAAAGTCGACCTCGTTGTTATTGCGACACCAGCCTCCACTGTTCAACAGATTTTGCGCCAGTGTGCCTCTCTGGGAATTGAAAATGTTCTGATTACCCCAGGAGACGACGCGCTCACCTCAGACCGTCTTTGGCGACGTAAAATCGCCAAGTTCTGCCAAACCAATGGCATTCGGTTAATTGGACCGGGATCTTTGGGACTTATTCGTCCGCAGATTGGCTTAAACGTAAGCTACTGGCCCACGTTGCCTCGAATCGGTCACGTGGGCCTGATTTGTCAATCCTCTTCTGTCGCGGCTGCCGTTTTAGACTACGCAAGCCGCGCGGCTTTCGGATTTTCCTCGGTCTTAACCGCAGGCGCAGAAAGCGATGTGACTTTAGCGCAGATGCTCGAGTTCTTAGCCGATGATCCTGACACAGAAGTCATCGCTATGCACATTGAAACTTTGGTGCATCCAAGAGCGTTTTTCTCATCACTTCGTGCCGCCTCTCGCGCAAAGCCTGTGATTGTCCTTAAAACAGGACGAGGGGCCTTCTCGGCTCGGCTTATTGCCTCGCGCTATGCGATGCCCGCATGCGACGATGGGGCATTTGATGCAATGCTTGAGAGAACGGCTTGCATTCGGTGCGACAGAGTCGAAGATTTCTGTGCATCAATCGATTTGTTCTCAACACACAAAGATGCGGGTAACGGCAATCTCGCCCTTGTTGCCAATGGCCTCGGGTTTGCTGCTCTTGCAGCAGATGCAACACAAGCGGGAAATGTGTCTCTAGCTACACTAGGCGACGCAACATCGAGCGCCTTAAATAAGCTCACAGAACAAGAATCGCTTCTTACCAACCCCGTTGATCTCGGATTTGAAGCAACTCCCGCTCTATTTTCTCGTGTGGTAAATCTCCTTTTGGCAGACAAAGCGGTCGACGCTGTTTTGCTTGCCCTATCTCCCACGGCAACAGCAGATATCAGCTCGTTAATCCTTGCCTTAGAAAAACCTCTTTGCGAGAGCTTTAAGCCCATTATTTTTGTTTGGTCGGGAGCGGCTTTGACGCAAACCGAACGCGACGCCTTCTCGCGCCTACATGTTCCTGTACTCGGTTCCCTTGATAGCGCTGTAAGAGCCTATAGGCACCTATTTGAGCGAAAGAAAGCGCGGGAATTGACACTACGAGCCCCCAAAGCCGGATCAGAAGCTGCTCGCCACGATTTCGGGGTTGTGCGTGACATTATTGAAGAGGCGCATAACCAAAAACGCAATCGCTTAACGCCCGAGCAGTGCGAAAGGCTTTTACATGCGATTGGCATCCCTTCAGCAAAGGGCTCACTTGTGACTTCTGCGGCCGACGCCGTTGCTGTTGCGAAGAATTTAGATGGACCTGTAGCGCTTAAGATTTGCGCTCAAGGCCTTGAACAGCGCTCAAGAATTGGCGGCATCATCCTCAATTCAACTGATGTCGCCAAAGATTTCGCCCATTTAAAGCGTCTGTGCGCGAAAGCTGCGCCTCTCGCCTCCTTTACGGGCATCTTTGTTCAAAAGATGTCTGGACGCCCGAATGCGCGCGAATTAAAGCTCTCTCTTACCCGAGACCCGGTTTTAGGACCAGTCCTCGCGCTCTCTGCTGGCGGAAAAATTGGAGAACTCTTCCCTCAAAAGGAAATGGCCCTTGCGCCATTAACAGAGCCCTTAGCGCGCAACATGGTTGAAAAAAGCGTTGTCTACTCGGCGCTTAGATCTTTCCGAGGGCAACCCAAAGTCGATATTGATGCGCTTGTCAATGCCATTTTGGAAGTTTCACGTCTTGCAACAGAAATCCCTGCGATCACTGAACTTGAAGTCAATCCTTTGATAGCTGACGAGCACGGAGTCTTAGCTCTCGATACGACTGCGGGCTTTAGTCCCAATGCCCTCACTCCTGACGAAACGCACTCTCATATGCTGATTTCTCCGGCACCGAACTTTACCTTCACCATCGATTCGAAGTTGCGGGTTCGTACGCTTCGCGCAGATGATGTTGGGGTCTTGAAGGCTTTTGCGGGACGGCTTTCAGAAAAAACGGCTTTCTTACGACTTCAGAAAAGAACAAGCGAAATCACAGATGAAGAATACATTCGCTACACGCAACTCGATTACGATAGAGAGCGCGCCTATGTTCTTGTCGATTCCAATTGCGTCGATGCGCAAATTCACGCCGTCGCGCGCTTTGTTATAAAGCCCGAATTAAAGACGGCTGAGTTTGGCCTTGTGCTTGAAGATGCCTATCAAAATCAAGGTCTTGGGACAAAGCTGATGAAAATTCTTCTTTCCGAAGCAGGAAAACTCGGAGCCGAGTCCCTCTTTGGCGTTGTTCTTATCGAAAACGAGGCGATGAAAAAACTCTTAACGAAGTTAAAGTTCATCCCCGAAGACGTTGCCCAAAATAACGACGTTCGGATTTATAGAAAGGTTCTCAGAAAACCCGCGACTTCTGTCGTTGGGACGAATGAGAAC
>CAVCTI010000258.1:0-9284 GCA_963604755.1 Duodenibacillus sp.
CCAACAAACAGAAAACGACGCAGATCGCATTCGTGTCACAGGCGCTCCCGCTTTCCAAATTAACACAGGAAAAGGCTGCCACTTAGATGCGGCGATGGTCGAACACGCCTTGATGCATCTTGAGCCAACGGATGAAAGCGTGCTTTTTATCGAAAACGTCGGAAATCTCGTCTGTCCTGCGGAGTTCGATCTCGGTGAAGCGCATAAGGTCGCCATCCTTTCCGTGACAGAAGGCGAAGATAAGCCACTAAAGTATCCGGATATGTTCCGCGCTTCCGATGTGCTGCTGATAAATAAGGTTGATCTCTTGCCTTACGTTCGCTTTGATATTGAAAAATGCGAAGAGTACGCACGGCGCGTCAATCCCAAGATTCGCATCATTCGTACGAGCGCGGTAACGGGCGATGGTCTAGTGACATGGACGAAGTGGCTCGCAGTTGAAAGGGCCCTTGCCGCTTTGTAAAGAAAAGATGCAAAAAATCGCTTACTACTTGCGTGTCACAGGTCTTGTGCAAGGCGTTGGCTTTCGGCCGACCGTCTTTCGTGTCGCTCAAGATTTGCATCTAGCAGGCGAAGTCTTTAACGATGCCGCAGGGGTTGGCATCGTGATTGAAGGCGAAAAAAAAGCTGTCGAATCGTTCGAAGCCTCATTACGCCAAAACGCTCCGCCCCTTTCTCGCATCGATTCGATTACGACAAAAGTTATGGAACCGACAGGCACCACGGCCTTTCTCATTACCCCGAGTCGAGCCGGAGAAGTAAAAACAGCAATCACGCCTGATGCGGCAACCTGCAGGGCATGCTTAGCGGATATGTTTGATGTGAACAATCGCCGCTATCGCTATCCCTTCACGAATTGCACACACTGCGGACCTCGTTACACGATTACGAAAGCGCTCCCCTACGACAGGCCTCAAACGTCGATGGCCTCGTTTCCGATGTGTGAGGCGTGCCTTACAGAATACAAAGACCCACTTGATCGACGTTTTCACGCGCAACCGAATGCGTGCCCAGTCTGTGGACCGCACCTCACACTCATTGATGAAAAGTGTGAAGTCGTTAAGGGCGACGCGATTGTCAATACCGTTAATGCCTTAAAAAGCGGCAAGATTGTTGCCATCAAGGGATTAGGAGGCTTTCATCTTGCGTGCGATGCTCAAAATGCAAGCGCTGTTTATCGTCTTCGCGAAAGAAAAAAGCGCGATGAGAAGCCCTTTGCTTTGATGATGCTAAACGCTGTTAGCGCAGAGAAGATTGTCTGCGTGAGTTCTGAGGAGAAAGATCTCTTAGACGGCGTCGAACACCCCATTGTGCTCTTAACCAAAAAGCCGAATGCTAAGCTAGCTGGTGTCGCCGATGATCTTTCTGAAATCGGCGTGATGTTTCCTTATACGCCGGTGCACTGGCTTATTTTCCATGAGTTTGCAAAGCGTCCTTGCGGGGTAGATTGGACAGAAGAGTTAACCCTCGATGTTGCCCTTGTGATGACATCTGCCAATCCAAGTGGCGAGCCGCTTGTCACCGATAACGAAGAAGCCTTTGAGCGCTTGTCAGGCATTGCCGATTTCTTTTTAATTCATAATCGCGACATCGTTGTCGGGTGCGATGATTCGGTGATTCGCCCGATGACTGAAGGCTTTTCCTTTATCCGTAGAGCGCGCGGCTATACACCACGCGCCGTCAAGCTTACCTCTGAGATTCCCGCTACTTTAGCCACAGGTCCTTACCTAAAAAACACAGCTGCTGTCAGTCGCGGGAACGAAGCCTTTTTATCGCAACACATCGGAAATCTCACGAATCGCGCAACAGAAGTGGCACTCACGGATGCCATCGATCACTTGGAATCCATTCTTGAAGTCGATCCCGAAATTATTGCGTGCGATAGACACCCAGATTTTTTCTCAAGCCACTTAGCTAAAGAACTTTCTGAGGAAAAGAACGTTCCGCTTTACCCGATTTACCATCACGCCGCCCACATCGGTGTTGTGATGGCTGAGTTAGGAAGAACAAAACCCATGTTGGGCCTTGCTCTAGATGGCGTAGGCTTGGGACCGAATGATGAAATCTGGGGTGGAGAACTCCTTTACGTAGGAGCTAGAGGCTTTGCCCGTCTTGCGCACTTAAAAGAACTTCCCTTAATTGGGGGAGACAAGGCGGCACAAGAACCCTGGAGAATGGGAGCCGCCCTTTTAGCAACAATCGGGAAAGTTGATGCAATTGCCAAGCGTTACAGCGATTACACGGGTGCGGCTTGGTTTAAAGAAGCTCTAAAAAATCCAAAGCTAACAAAAAAGACAACGGCACTTGGCCGCTACTTTGATGGGGTTTCAAGCCTTTTGGGACTATGCAACATCCAGCACGATGAAGCCACCGCCGCGATGCGCTTAGAAGCCCTTGCAACGCGCTGCGATGGACGCATTCTTTCCGGTTGGAGCGTCACAGGCGGCACGATTGACTTAACTGAACCCATTAAAGAACTCCTTGAAAACAAAGATTGCGCACAAGCCGCGGCCGATTTTCACAGAACTCTCGCGAGAGCCTTGGCGCAAAGCGTTTATGAAGCTGCAAAAGAGATTGACTATAAAGAACCCGTTGCTATCACAGGCGGGTGCGCTGCCAATCGCCTTCTTTTTTGCGCACTCAGAGACGATTTAAAATCTTTAGGGCTATCGATTGCAATTCCGAGAGAAGTTCCCGCTGGCGACGGAGGACTTTCATTAGGAGAGCTTTGGCTTGCAGCTCTAAGCTACAAAGCCAAAGAAACTGAACACAAATTCTTTCAAAATCCGCTAGAGGTCGATTAACAATGTGCTTAGCTGTTCCAGCCAAAATCCTTCTACGTAAATCCGATAGCGTTGCCCTCTGTGATATGGGCGGCGTTCAAAAAGACGTGGACATCTCTCTTGTGCCTGATGCTGAGCCCAACGACTGGGTCATTGTTCACGTCGGATTTGCCCTGAATAAAATCGATGCCGAAGAAGCTGAAAAAACTCTCAAGCTTTTGGGCGAGATTTCACAAAAGTAAGGGAGCCAGCCATGGATTACGTTGACTCCTTTCGCGACCCAGAAAAAGCCCGAGGAATTATTGAGGCGATTCAAAAAGAAGCACAACCGAATCGTGAATATCGCTTTATGGAATTTTGCGGTGGTCACACGCATGTGCTTTCGCGTTGGGCACTTACGGACGCCCTACCGAAAAACGTTCACATGATTCATGGTCCTGGGTGCCCTGTGTGCGTTTTACCGATTGCTCGTATCGAGCTTGCCATTGAATTGGCTCTTACCTATAAGGCCATTGTCTGCACCTACGGGGACACTTTGCGAGTGCCTGCGGGTCACGGAAAAACGCTTTTTAGTTGCCGCGCAGAAGGCGGTGACATCCGTATGGTCTATTCGCCCAATGACGCGTT
Organism: Duodenibacillus sp.; assembly: GCA_963604755.1. Lineage (GTDB taxonomy): Bacteria > Pseudomonadota > Gammaproteobacteria > Burkholderiales > Burkholderiaceae_F > Duodenibacillus. The sequence continues at coordinate 3,411 of CAVCTI010000258.1, forward strand.
ACAGATTGCGCGCGAAAATCCTGAGCGTGAAGTCGTTTTCTTTGCCATTGGCTTTGAAACCACGACGCCTCCGACAGCTGTTCTCGCCAAAATTGCTAAGGCGCAAAACCTAAAGAACTTTTCCCTGCTCGTAAGCCACGTCTTAACGCCTGCAGCAATGGAACATATTCTCAAAACCGCGCCAGAAAGAGCAGCAGCCCCAGTGCTCAATGGTCTTGTGGGACCCGCGCACGTTTCCACCGTTATCGGTAGCCAGCCCTACGAGGAATTCGCGCAAAAGTGGCATATGCCTGTTGTGATTTGCGGCTTTGAACCTTTGGATATGCTCTACTCGATTCTGATGCTGATTCGTCAAGTCAATGAAGGAAGAGCTCAGGTTGAAAACGAATTCTCTCGCGCTGTCACAAAACAAGGAAATCGCGTGGCAATCGCACTCATAAATGAAGTCTTTGAAAAGCGTGAAACCTTTGAATGGCGTGGCCTAGGAAAGATTCCGTATTCTGCGTTACGCCTTAAAGACGAGTACGCCAAGTGGGACGCAGAAAAGCGCTTTCACTTGCACGAGACACCGATTCCCGATAACAAAGCTTGTGCGTGTGGGGCAATTTTGCGAGGCGAAAAAGAACCCAAAGATTGCCCACTATTTGGAAAAGTGTGTACCCCTGCACGCCCCATTGGCGCCTGTATGGTTAGTAGCGAGGGGGCGTGTGCGGCCTATTGGCGCTACGCACCCAAAACAAAAAAGGAGGACTAATGTCCATTCCCGTTCATTACGTTCGTAAACTCGATATTAAAAACGGCACGGTTGATTTGCGACACGGCGCAGGTGGTCTTGCAACCTCGCAACTGATTGAAGAAGTCTTTGCTCGCCACTTTACGAACAGCTGGCTTGATGTGGGTCACGACGGAGCGCTTCTGCCTCCCATGAAGCGGCCAGTGGCCGTCTCGTGCGATGCACATGTCGTAAGTCCCCTCTTTTTCCCAGGCGGCGATATCGGCTGCTTAGCTGTCGCTGGGACCGTAAACGACGTTGCCGTCTGTGGCGCAAAGCCCCTTTATATCGCAGCGACCTTTATTCTTGAAGAAGGTTTCCCTCTAGCCGATCTCGAACGCATCGTTGCCTCGATGGCAGAAACCGCAAAGGAAGCCGGTGTTGCCATTGTCACGGGAGATACGAAAGTAGTTGAAAAAGGCCACGGGGACGGGATTTATATTTCGACAACGGGAATTGGGGAAGCTCTTGTTGACTATCCAATCACGGGGCGCGAAGCAAAGCCAGGAGACGCCGTTTTGATTTCAGGAACCCTGGGAGATCACGGAACCGCCATCCTTGGGAAACGCGAAGCAATGAGTTTTGCAAGCGGCATTGAAAGCGACACGGCTCCTTTAAATGCGATGGTAGAAAAACTTTTAGCTTCAGCGAGTGTTGTGCACGTGTTGCGTGATGCAACGCGCGGCGGGTTAGCCGCGACACTTAACGAAATCGCTCACCAAAGCGAAGTGGGTATTGAACTGACGGAAGAAGCGATTCCCGTCAAGCACGATGTGAGATCGGTTTGCGAGTTCTTGGGGCTTGACCCCCTGTTTGTCGCCAATGAAGGAAAGCTCATTGTGATTGTCCCTGAAAGTGAATCAGAAAAGGCTCTAGAGACACTCAAAACGGCTCCCTATGGGAAAGACGCTGCCATTATTGGGCGCGTCACAAAAGATAATCCCGGCATCGTTGAGATGACAACGCCCTTTGGTGGCAAGCGCTTGATTGATTGGCTCGATGGTGAACAACTCCCACGAATCTGTTAAAGAGTTTGTTTTCCCATCAAAATGAACGACACTCCCGCATATAATGAGAGAACTTGTGCCATTTTCCGTTAAAAAATGGCGTGAAACGTTAATTGCACGATAAGAAAACGATGCCTTCTACTACTCGATACCTATTTACTAGCCTTCTTTGCGCATTAGTTGCAACGAGTGCGACATACGCCGCACCCAATAAGACAGAAGGCACGACGAGCGCGAGCTCCTACGCTAACGACTATCGACCGCTCGATCGTATCGTCGCAGTCGTGAATCGCAACGTCATCACAGAGTATGAATTGCAAACTCGCACGCATCAGGTCGCTCTTAATTTACGCCGTCAATCAATCGAATTGCCTGGCATGTATGAATTACGTCGTCAGGTTTTAGAGCGCTTAATTCTCGAAAAGGCTATCGAGCAACGCGCCGAAGACACAGGCATTCGTATCGATGAGCAGATGGTAACGGCATCAATCGAACAGATTGCTCAGAACAATCACATCACCGTTTCTGATTTACGCAATCGCTTAGCCGCCGATGGCACAAGCTACAGCGCTTTCCGTGATCAGATCCGTCAAGAGCTTGTCTTGCAACGCCTTCGCCAACGTGAAGTTGATTCCAAGATTCAAATTCCTGAAAGCGAAATCAACACGTATTTAGCCGAGCAAGCTGGGTTCTCAAGCGATGAAACAACCGAGTACCACATCTATCACATCTTGGTACCGTTTGCAGCCGACGACCCCGATGGCGACAAGGCCAAAGATCGCGTTGACTCCATTGTGAACCGCGCGAAAGATGGTGAAGATTTCGCAAAACTGGCAACTGAATACTCCAAAGCTGAGGATGCCCTAGAAGGTGGTGATTTAGGCTGGAAGGACGCTTCGCGCATGCCCTCGGCATTTTGGAAAGCGATTCAAGCCAATCCTAAGAAAGGAAGCATTGCTATTGCGAAAACCTCAGGCGCTTATCACATCGTGAAAGTCGCTGGAGAGCGCGATGGCGTGAAAGCCAAACTTGCTGGCGCTCCTGTGACGCAGAACCATATTCGTCAGATTCTTCTTTTCGTCTCTGACTTAACGCCTGAAGCCGAAGTTATTGCTCGTTTAAGCGACATTCGTCACAAGGTGATGGCCAAAGAAGGCGACTTCGCCTCCTATGCACGCCTAAATTCCGTGGACAACTCCGCTACACGCGGTGGCGACTTAGGTTGGGCTCGCCCTGGTGACTTACCGCCTGAATTCGAAGAACAGGTCAACAAATTGAAGGTCGGTGAGATTTCCGAACCCTTCAAGACCCGTTATGGCTATCACATTGTTGAACTCGTTGACCGTCAGCAAAGAGAAGCGGATTCCGAGCGCACCCGTTATGCTGCGCGTCAAGCACTTCGTGAACGCAAGCTTGCGGAAGCCTTCTCAGATTGGCAACGAGAAATTCGTGATCAGGCCTACGTTGAGATTCGCGAAGAGAATCTTTAATGGCCTCAATAGAGAACCATCACGCAAGAAAGCGCTTTGGCCAAAACTTTTTGGTCGACGATTTTTGGATTCGTAAACTAGCGGACGCTATTGGCGCTGCTCCTGACGATGACATCATCGAGATCGGTCCAGGAAAAGCCGCGCTGACGCGAAAGCTTCTTGAAACCGCCAAGCACCTTCGTGTCGTAGAAATCGACCGCGATTTGGCTGCTTGGCTTCGTAGCGAATTTCCTAGCGATATTCTTGAAGTCATCGAAGCCGACGCACTAACTGTCGATTGGACGAAGCTTGCGAGGCCAGAAAAAAAGATTCGTGTCGTCGGAAACCTTCCCTACAACATTTCCTCTCCGCTACTTTTTCGTTTGCTTGAAGCCTCCGCTGCGATTGCCGATCAGCACTTTATGTTGCAGCGCGAAGTCGTTGACCGTATGGCTGCCGCCCCTGGGAGCAAAACCTATGGGAGGCTTTCTGTGATGTTGCAATTGAATTACACCATCACGAAGCTTTTTGAAGTTCCAGCAGGGGCCTTCCGCCCGATTCCAGCCGTAACGAGCGCTTTCGTGCGCATGAAGCCAAGGGTAGCGAGCGAAATACCTGCCGTTGACCGAGAAGCATTTTCTTTAGTCGTCGCGAAAGCCTTTTCTCAAAGAAGAAAAACGCTTCGTAATGCTTTATCTGACCTTCTAAGTGAAGACGATATTCGCGCCTCTGACGTTGACCCAACGGCCCGCGCTGAAACCATTGCTGTCGATGGCTTTGTTCGCTTAGCCAATCGCTGCAAAAAACTCACAGGACAATAAAGGAGTACTCTATGCAATTTACTGAGACCCTTCGTGCCCGCCATTCTGTTCGGCTCTTTGAATCCACACCTATTGATGAGGCGCTTTTAAAAGCGATTGTCGAAGACGCCACTCGAGCACCGAGTTGGGTGAATGCGCAGGAGTGGGACGCATGGATTCTCACAGGAGAAAAGCTCGAAGGCTTTCGTCGTGAGTTTTCCGAACTTGTTAAAGCAAAAGCTCCCGGCATAAGTGAAGTTCCTGCAACGCCGCACGAATTGTTTTCTGAAACTTCGCAAGAAAATATGCGGCTTTTTAATAAGGCAAGAGAAGATGCGGGGCTTGCTGAAGTTAAACTCGCTGCCCAGCAAGAGCTTTTTTATGCCCCTGCCGTTTGCTTTCTTACGCTTCCAAAAGGCTACACGCCTTATATGATGTTTGACCTTGGGGCCTTTGCGCAGACTCTGATGCTTTCTGCCGCTAGCCGCGGCGTAGGTTCCGTTGTCGCGTGGAATCCTGTGCGTTACCCTGAGGCTTTACGTAAATATCTTCCCATCACAACAACACGCGCCATTGCCATTGCCGTTGCTTTGGGCTATGAAAAGCCCTGCGCGCTAAACGATTTCCGTTCAACACGCAGGTCCACTTCAGAAATTCTCAAAATTGTGCGTTAAAGCGCCGATTCTTAACTTACGGGATATAGCGCGGCCCGTAGGGTTTTGATGGATCGACAACGATGGCGCTCTTAGCGTATTTGAGCGCTGCCCTCTCGCCTTTTTCGGTGCAGATAATGTGCACGCCGCTTCCTGTGACTTCGCCATGAAGGAAGATAGGGTCGCCAGCAACAAACGCTGCAACGGGTTTCTGTCTTTCGTAGTCGTAAACCGTGATATCGGCGTCTGCGCCCACCGTAAGATGCCCCTTATTTGTTAAGCGGAGCATGCGCGCGGGATTAACGGCTGTCTTAATCACGAATTCACTGAGCGTCAGAATTCCGAGCTTTACTAAAGAGAGCCCCTCGGAAAGAATCACGTTCCGTGGGATACAGCCGCCATCGGTGCTAATCGCATCAACAACAAAGCTCCCGTCGGGTCTTTTCGCTTCAGAAAGCCACACACGAGGTAGCGGAGGATTAACTTTAAAACTTCCTCCCACATCGGTCTTATTTTCTTCCCAATAGCGAAGCGCCTTTTCTCCTGTCATCAAGTCGCTATAGCCACCCGCATCAAAAACGGCCCAGACGTGATGCGCTAGGAAGGCTTTCCTCATCCCCTCAACGTCAGCTGTGAATCCGTAACGCGTCAAGCATCCAGCTGTGACGTGGCTGACGACTTTGCCGTTTTCGTCACACGACAAACGCGTGCCATTGCGCGGCGAGATATAGCTTTCACAAAAGACATTCGGATTAGCAAGTAACTTATCGATGGCAAGCTTTGTTTCTTCTAACTCTGGCTTAATGGCGCCTCGGCAGTAGGCGTTGATGTGCGCAAGATGCATCGGTGCCCCTTGAGCCATATCCACTGCTTCAAGTAATCCTTCGATATTTGAGCCGTGCTCTGTTGTGCCTGCGTGCCAAGCAACGTAACAGCCTTTTTCTAAGGCCGTGTGAATAAGTTCGGAAGACACTTCAGGCGTTAACGGATAGTGACCACCCAAAAGCTTGACGCCAAGCGCTCCATCGTGAAGACTTTTATCGATTAAGTCTTCCATCTCTTTTCTCGTTGGCGTTGAATTCTTGAATGTGAAAGGAGGCGAAGCAAACTGCAAGATAGCAACGTTTAGTCCTGCGCCAAACTCTGGGCTATTTTCAAGAATATCGTCTAAGG
>CAVCTI010000259.1:0-6250 GCA_963604755.1 Duodenibacillus sp.
TCTTTGAACCGTGGTTAATCGCCTTTACAACCTGCTCATCGGCCGCTGCTATGGCTGCGAACCTTGTTGCCTCTCGCCGTTTGGGCGCGACAAAAGCTATCGCTTCCTTCGCGGTTCCTCTTGGTAACACGATCAACATGAACGGTACGGCCGTTTACATGGGTGTCACAGCTGTGTTTGCCGCGCAGATTTACGGCATTCCGCTCACGTTCGGTGACCAAGTCATCATCGTTTTAACCGGTGTTCTCGCCGCTATCGGTACCGCTGGTGTTCCGGGCGCGGGTCTCATCATGTCGACCTTGGTCTTTACGCAAGTCGGTATTCCGCTTGAAGTCGTTGGCATCCTCGCTGGCGTCGACCGTATTCTCGACATGATCCGTACATCCATTAACGTCGTTGGTGACTCCACGACTGCTTTGATGGTCTCTCGTATGGAAGGCGAACTTGGTTCTGAACCTTTTGAAGAAGGTGAAGAACAGCCCACTGAACCGATGAAACTGCAATCGTAAGTTGCATCTAGCCCGCTCTAGAAAAAAAGAGTAGGCTAAAAGAGAAGAAGCCTGGACGAGTAATCTTGTCTGGGCTTTTTCTTCTCTGCTAAATCTTTCTTTAAGAAAAAATAATGCGTAAGATAGTGAGTAAGTAATAGTCTTCCCTTAAGAGGATTTTTCATGCCAAGCAAAACCACGCCCTTTGAATCGCAAACCACTCCGAAAGCGCGTCTTGAAGATTCGCGCGTGAGCCTTATTTTGGAATACCTCAATTACCTCGGACGTGATTTGTATCGTGCGAATATCAATCGAACACTCCTTGAGATGGCTAGGGATTTGAACCTCGTGGGCATAGCGAGGACGCCAGAGAAACCGATTAATGCGGGGCTACTCTTTTTTAACGAAAGACCAGAGAAATTTTTCAATGGCGCAAGGATTGTGTTTGTCGACAAACACAATTTAGATGGCAAGTCGATGACAGAAAAGGTCTTTACAGGTCCCATTTATTTTCAACTTAATAGTGCGTTAAGTTTCATCCGAAACTAAGTTGTCGCTAGCAAAATATTTAAGGATTCAGGAAAAGCGGAAGCCCAGAGGATTATCAACTACCCGTTTGCAGCCATCAAAGAAGCCCTAATCAATGCCCTCTACCATAAGTCCTATCAGATGGGAGAACCGATTACGGTTAGTGTGATGCCAGAGAGAATGGAGATCACGAGTTTTCCTGGGCCCGACAAGGAGGTTTCTTTAGAGGATATGAGAAGAGGGAAGAGCCCTACGCAGAGCCCTCGCAATCCTCGCATTGGCGAGATGCTCAAAGCATTAAAACTTGTTGAAGCTCGCGGCACAGGGATTTCGAGAATCTTTCGAGCCATGCAAATAAATGGCTCAGGCAATCCCATTTTTAAAACGGACGAGGTGCGGACGTTTTTCACGGTCATTCTCCCAGTTCATGCCGCGTTCCAAGAGACCACGCCGCAGCCAGTAAAAAGCGAAAGCGAGAAAAAGAGAAGGCGAAGCGCCAAGGAAATTCGAGCGCTTATCTTAAGAGCGTTTGCTCGGCGTAAAGAGCTCTCAACTTCTACGCTTTCTAAAGCTTTGGGTTACAAGAGAGTCAACAACACATTGAGCAAAATCATCCATGATTTGGTCGATGAAAAAGTCCTTGTTTACACGCACCCAGAGAGTTTGAAAAACCGCAATCAAAAACTTCGGTTAGCGAAGTAAAACTTTACGGGTCAACGTGGACAAGGGAGCACCTGATTTCCCTTGTCTTTTCAACCCAATTTAGAGCCCAATTCTTTCGGATGTTTTCTTCGCACCATGCTAAAATCGCGCACGCCTAAGCGCCTTTAGAGGAAAACGCTTTCTTTAAAGGTCGGGTTCATATTTCCTAACGGGTTCTATTTCCCTTGAAAAGAAAGGGAAAAGAGAGCCCTTTTGTCATGTCCGCTCGCTTATCGGAGTCGGACCTTTATGAAAGAGAGAAAAGAAAATGGCTGTTGAACGCACCCTTTCGATTGTTAAACCTGATGCTGTTGCTAAGAACGTGATTGGCAAGATTTATTCTCGCTTTGAAGATGCGGGTTTGAAGATTGTTGCCGCCCAGATGCGCCTTCTTTCTAAGGCTGAAGCCGAAGGATTTTATTCTGTGCACCGTGAACGTCCCTTCTTTGCTGACCTTGTGAAGTTCATGACCTCGGGCCCTGTGATGATTCAGGTCTTAGAAGGCGAAAACGCTATCGCGAAGAACCGTGAATTAATGGGTGCAACCGACCCGAAGAAGGCTGCTCCTGGAACCATCCGCGCCGATTTCGCAAGCTCCATTGACGCGAACGCCGTTCATGGCTCTGACGCTCCGGCGACAGCCGCTGTTGAAATCGCGTACTTCTTCCCGACATTGTCGATTCACTCTCGCTAAGCCGAGTCGATTTGTCGTAAAGACTGAGGCCTTTTTCATGGAAAGCGGTGAAGAAAAAATCAATCTCTTGGGACTCGATTCCGAGATGATTCGTGCGTGGTGTGCTGATATGGGAGAGAAACCGTATCGGGCAACGCAGCTCGTGCGTTGGATTCACCGCTTTTGCGAAGACGACTTTGCGAAGATGAGTAATCTTGCGAAGTCGTTTCGCGAGAAACTTCCAGAAAAGGCCTGCATTGAGGCGCCGAAGGTTTTGGATTGCCGCTATGCCGCAGACGGAACTCGCAAATGGCTTTTTGACGTCGGCGGCGGAAACGCCATTGAAACGGTCTATATCCCGTCAGAGAATCGTGGGACGCTTTGCATCTCGACGCAAGCCGGATGCGCGATGGGCTGTTTATTCTGTTCCACAGGTAAACAAGGCTTTAACCGTAACCTTACTGCCGCAGAAATTGTGGGCCAGGTTTGGATGGCAGAACGCACCTTAAGGCGAGAAGCGGGAATCACCGATCCCAACGATCGCGTGATCAGTAACGTTGTCTTAATGGGAATGGGCGAGCCCTTACAAAACCTCGATCAAGTGCTGATTGCTCTGCGGCTATTTTTAGACGACAACGCCTACGGGTTATCAAGAAGAAGAGTCACGGTTTCAACGTGTGGCCTTGTAAGGCAAATTGATAAATTGGCAGCAGCGGTTCCCGTTGCCCTTGCCGTAAGCCTACACGCTGCAACCGATAAGCTTCGCGATCAGATTATGCCTGTGAATCGCAAGCATCCCTTAGCCGAATTAATGGCCGCTTGCCAAAGATACTTAGCCGTTGCCCCGCGCGACTTTATTACCTTTGAGTATTTGCTTTTAGGTGGCGTAAACGACTCGGATAAAGACGCTCAAGACCTATTAAAACTTGTGCGTGATGTGCCGTGCAAATTTAATTTAATTCCCTTTAATGCGTTTGCCGATTCGGGCCTTAAGGCCCCGAGCCCAGAGCGCGTTACACGGTTTGCTTCGCTACTAAATGAAGCAGGGATTGTGACAACAGTGCGTCGCACACGGGGAGATGATATTGCCGCGGCCTGTGGGCAACTCGCAGGCGAAGTGCGTGATAGAACGCACCGCGCAATTCGCTTGGCTGAGCAAAAGAAGGCCGCACACGATGTTTTTAAAGGGGGCGCGTCATGAGTTGCGTTTTCACCCCAAGAAAACTCACGCACACCGTGACTATCACTAATGGCGATACGGTTGTTCGTATGGGAGGAGGTGCTCCCGTTTGCGTGCAATCGATGACCAATACCCCAACAGAGGATGTTGAGGCAACCGTTCACCAAGTAAGAGAACTCGCGTGCGCTGGGAGCGAACTCGTTCGCTTGACAGTCAATACCCCGCAAGCGGCAAAGGCCGTACCCTACATTCGAGAAAAACTCGACAGCCTAGGGTGCACGGTTCCTCTTGTTGGTGACTTTCACTATAACGGCCATAAGTTACTTACAGCAGAAACAGAATGCGCCAAAGCGCTCTCGAAGTACCGCATCAACCCAGGTAACGTCGGTAAGGGTGACGCCCATCAAGAAAACTTCGCCACGATGATTGAGTTGGCTTTAAAGTATGACAAAGCCATTCGCATCGGTGTCAATGGCGGAAGTGTCGACAAAGAGCTTCTCGCACTTCGGATCGAAGAGGGGCGCCAAACGGGGAAAGAGGCCAAAACCGTTTTCTTGGATACCGTTGTTGAAAGCACATTAGAGAGCGCCAAAGCGGCTGTAACTCTTGGGTTACCCGCTAATAAGTTGGTGCTCTCGGCAAAAGTGAGTGGTGTTTCCGATTTAATTTATGTTTATCGCGCGTTGTCACAAGGTTCAGACTTTGCGCTTCATTTGGGATTAACGGAAGCCGGTCTTGGCCTTAAAGGTGTGGTTTCGAGTACAGCCGCCCTTTCCGTTCTTTTAAGTGAAGGAATTGGCGACACGATCCGCGTTTCAACGACACCGGCTCCTGGTGAGGCACGGTGTTCAGAAGTGGAAGTGGCGCAAGAGATATTGCAAAGCTTGGGGCTTCGGCGTTTTACGCCGCAAGTCACATCGTGCCCAGGCTGCGGGAGAACTTCGAATGAACTCTTTCAGCGATTGGTGAAGGCAACACAAGACTTTGTTCATGCAAGAAGCTCTGAGTGGGTAAAGAAGGCGCCAGGATCTGAAGCACTTCGCATCGCTGTGATGGGCTGTGTTGTTAATGGCCCTGGGGAAGCAGGAAACGCCGATATTGGTTTAAGCCTTCCAGGCCGAGGCGAGAGCCCTGTGGCGCCCGTCTTTGCGGATGGAAAAAAGATTGCGAGCCTAAAGGGTGAAGCAATCGAAAAAGATTTCGAAGCGATTTTGGAAAACTATGTGATGAGTCGCTTTGAGGAGAAAATAAAATGAGTCAGGCAAAAATTGCCGCGATTAAGGGCATGAATGACATGCTCCCTGAGGACACGCCGATTTGGGAAGCGTTCGAAGACGCCGCCAAAGGTGTGGCTCTAAGTTATGGGTATCGTCAGATTCGTACGCCCATTTTGGAATCCACAGCGCTTTTTTGCCGCGGCATTGGTGAAGTGACCGATATCGTCGAAAAGGAGATGTACTCCTTTGAAGATAGCTTAAACGGCGAAAAGTTAACGCTTCGTCCTGAAGGGACAAGCGCGATTGTGCGGTGCGCGATCGAGCATAACCTCACCTACAACGCCCCGCAGCGCCTCTGGTACTTCGGGCCGATGTTTCGCCATGAAAGACCACAGCGCGGTCGCTATCGTCAGTTTTATCAGTTCGGGTGCGAGGCTTTGGGCTTCGCTGGTCCTGACGTTGATATCGAAATGCTCGCGATGACGTCTCGCCTTTGGAAGGTTCTTGGGATTGACGCCAAGCTTGAGATTAATTCCTTGGGAGCGGCTCCTGAGCGCGCCAAGCACCGCGAGGCGTTAATTGAATACTTCAAGTCGCACGAAGAGATTTTGGATGAAGATGCGAAGCGTCGCCTTTTAACGAACCCCTTACGTATCCTTGATACGAAAAACCCGGCGATGCAAGAGTTAGTGAACGCCGCTCCGAAATTAATCGATTATTTGGGAGAAGATTCTTTAACCTTTCTTAAGACCTTGGAAAAGGGCCTAACTTCGCTTTCAATCGATTACGTAATCAATCCCCGCCTAGTAAGAGGTCTTGATTACTACAACCACACCGTCTTTGAGTGGACAACAGAAAAGTTGGGTGCTCAAGGAACCATCTGTGGCGGTGGTCGCTATGACCCCTTAATTGAAATGTTAGGGGGCCGTCCGACACCTGCCGTGGGTTTTGCGATGGGAGCAGAACGTGTCATTGAATTGATGAAAGAAGAGGGGAAAGTCGTTACTTCTCCTTTAGCTCAAGTTTATGTGATGCACCAAGGGGGCGAGACGGAAGTGAAAGCCCGACTTCTCGCTGAAACGCTTCGCGATAAAGGCGCAAAAGTGATCTGCCACGCAGGAAGCACTTCCTTTAAGTCGCAGATGAAGAGAGCCGATGCCTCATTGGCGACTTGGGCCGTGATTGTGGGTGAAGAAGAACTCGCCCAAGGTGAAGTGACCGTTAAACACTTACGAAATGAAAAAGGCGAGCAAGTCTTTGAAGAGCAAAAGAGAATTGCCGCTAACGAAATTGAAACAATTCTTGCGCTAAGCTAGTCGTAATCGCGATAGCTTAGTAGGATTACAGGATTCGAGAAGGAGCCAACAAAACTATGGCATATGATTTAGAAGAACAAGAGTCACTAGACCAATTAAAAGCGTGGTGGGAAAAGTGGGGAACGCCGATTACGGTTGTCATTACC
>CAVCTI010000260.1:0-5690 GCA_963604755.1 Duodenibacillus sp.
GGCTAATAACATGGGAAGAGCCATCGCTTGGCGAAGCCGCTGCATCCAAATACCCGGTTTGGGTAGCCACTGAATCCAACTAGGGAAAAGCATTAACAAAACCCAAGGAAGGGCAATGCCAAAACCCAAAATTAAGAAAACGGCATAGGCCTGAAAGGCCGGCTGCGTAATCGCGTAACCCAAAGCCGCTCCCATAAAGGGTGCTGTGCAGGGACTTGCGACAACAACTGTCAAAATGCCCACACTAAAGGAGTCCCAAGGACCAGAACTCGGAAGCGCTTTCGCAGCACGTGAATCGGCTAAATGGCTTGCCGCTGTGAATTCAAAAACACCCAATAAATTAAGCGTAATGGCAAAAAACAGGAGCGCAAGAGCAGCGACCACCCAAGGAGTTTGCAACTGAAAGCCCCAACCGACGGCGTACCCAAGGGATCGCACGGAAAGAAGCAGGAAGGCCAAAATTGAGGCGCTTAAAAGGACACCCACTAAAAAAGCGATGCCGTTAGCGGCAAGCGATCCGCGACGGCGTGTTTTATCTGCGATATGAAGAATCTTGAGACTTAACACCGGGAAAACGCAGGGCATTAAATTAAGAATTAAGCCTCCGATAAAGGCAAACCACAGAGCTTGTCCTGTGGTAACGGGAGCGCTTTGGGGAAAAGAGGCCGAAGAAGGAGAAACAAAGCGCTTTTTTTGTTCTTCCTTTTCTGTTGTGGGAAGCGCCCCAGGAGTCACGTCAATTTGCGTTTCAATGGCCCAGCCGTTATTGGCAGGACCGCCGTCGGCGACTAAAACACCATCAAGAAGTTCCGGGGCTGGGCTTTTCTCGTCTTTGCGCTTTAAAAAAAGCGTCGTGTTTTGGCCTCTAATGCTCGCGACTTTCGCTGTCTGCGAAATAAAGGGATTCCCTGATTTCGGAAGGAATTCCACTTTTTCCGTGATGATGCCTGCTGTTGGGGGTAATTCAATGCAGATGTCACGGCCATCTGCGATAGCGGTAATCGCTGTATTGGTAATGGGCTCAGGAATCAGTGCGTGGGTTTCAGTAAAAAGCGGTTGATCCTCTGTGGGTTTACTTGAAACAGCAACGGGAAGTGCGATTTTGAGCTCAGTTTCTTGCGGCACGCAGGTTGTCTTACAGGCAGTCCAAGACACTTTCGCGCGAATGTTTGTTCTTAATCCATGAGGGGAGCCCCAAGGAACTTCAATCAGGAAAGGAAATAAGACGTCGCCTTCGTAAACAAAGCTTGTGAAGTCACCAAGTTTTTGGGTTTTTGGTAGCGGCCAACCTAGGGATCGAATTTTCCAGTGCCGGGGCAATGTCCATTCGATTTGTGTTTCGGCTCCCGCGTCTCCAGGGTTTTTCCAATACGTGTGCCAGCCTGGTTTATGTTTCAGAAGAACCCCGATTTCGTATGTCGCCCCTGGTGTTGCTGCTGTGCGGCTTAATTTAATTTCAGCCGTTACAGCTTCCGCGCTATCGTCAGCTGCGAGAGCGGCTGAAGCAACGTTTGCCGTTTGCGCCAAAGCGCCGCTAGCGAAACTAGCGGTTAAAAGTAAAGAGAAAAGCGCTTTTGTTAAGCGCGCTAAGAAACTACTCATTTAACCAAATCGAAAGCCGCGCGCGCCGCACGAATCGTTTCATCAATATCCGCATCCGTGTGCGAAGCGGAAATAAAGCCTGCTTCAAAAACAGAAGGCGCCAAATAAATCCCCGCATCAAGCATTGCGTGAAAGAAGGTCGCAAACATTGTTTGATTTGATTTCATCACGTCGCTAAAGCGGTTGGGAAGTTCGGGTAAAAAGAAAAATCCTAGCATGCCGCCAATAGCTCTGGCGTTAAAGGGAACGCCAGATTCTTTAGCCGCATTATTGAGCCCTGCAACAAGGCGAGAGGATTTCTTAGAAAGCTCCTCGTAAAAGTGAGGCGCTTGAATTTCTTTGAGTGTCGCAAGACCACAGGCAACCGCAACGGGGTTTCCTGAAAGGGTTCCTGCTTGATAGACGGGTCCCAAAGGCGCAATCTTATCCATGATTTCGGTGCGAGCCCCGAAGGCTGCAACGGGGAGTCCCCCGCCAATCACCTTCCCGAACATTGTGATATCGGGAGTGACTTTGTAGATTGACTGCGCCCCGCCTAGTGCCACACGAAAGCCTGTCATCACTTCATCGACAATGAGTAGAGCCCCGTATTTTGTGCAAAGGCTACGAGCCGTATCGATAAATTCTTGTGTGGCAGGAACCATATTCATGTTTCCGGCAACGGCTTCAACAATGACGCAAGCAATCGAGTCGCCTTCGCGCTTAAAGACGTCAGTGAGCGCCTCGGGATTGTTGTATTCGACAACAATGGTGTGTTCTGTGACTTCTTTAGGGACTCCCGCTGAAGAGGGATTCCCGAACGTTAAAAGGCCAGAACCCGCTTTCACAAGCAAACTATCGGAATGCCCGTGGTAGCACCCTTCAAATTTCACAATCTTGTTGCGGCCCGTGTAGCCTCGCGCAAGTCGCAGGGCACTCATCCCAGCTTCGGTTCCAGAACTCACCAGGCGCAATTGTTCGATCGAGGGAACGAGCTTTTTCACTACTTCGGCGAGTTCAATCTCTGCCTTTGTTGCCGCACCAAAAGAAAGTCCCTCTTTTGCCGCCGCGATGACAGCTTCAACGACCTTCGGGTGATTGTGCCCGAGAATCATTGGGCCCCAAGAGCCCACATAATCAATGTAGCGGCGATCCTCTTCGTCCCACATATAGGCGCCCTGGGCTTTGCGAATAAACCGTGGAGCACCTCCAACGCTTGCAAACGCTCTCACAGGAGAATTCACGCCCCCTGGAATGGATTTCTTTGCTCTTAAGAAAAGCTCTTCATTAAGTCCCATATGTGTTCAAACTCCAAAAGAATCTTCTAGGCAGGAAAAAATAGTTTTTGTGCCCTCGAAAAAGAATGCACGAATTTTAAGCGAAGCGCTAGGAGCCGCGGCGAAAATAGATGTTTGAAACTGTTGCAGTAAAAAAGCGGCCATTCGTTGCGATTTCTTTGAAGAGTCCTTAAAGTTTCGCTTCGCACGCGTGTTAGTCGGGCAATCGCGGGTGGGTTAACGCCACACGAGGAAAGTCCGGACTCCACAGAGCGCCGTAGGAGCTAACGACTCTCCGCTGTAAGGCGAGGATTAGAGCAACAGAGACGAGCCGATTTAAGTTCGGGTGAAACGGGCAATCTCTACGGGGAGCAACATCAAATAGGCGGTCCGCTTGATTCCTGCTCGGAAGATGGTCGCGGGTAGATGGCTTGAGGCCCTACGCGAGTAGGGCCCTAGATGAATGATTGCCAACGCTTTTGGCGTAACAAAATCCGGCTTATAGACTAGCCGCGTGCACCCTACAAGCGAATGCGAATGCGAGCATCTACGGCAATGGGCTCGCCCGTTTTTTCGCAAATCATCAAAGGATTCACGTCAAGCTCAAGGACTTCTGGGAAGTCGCCTACGAGCTGAGAAATCTTAAGGAGCGTCTCTTCGACTTTATCGATCTGCGCTCGGGTGCTAGATCTCGCTCCTTCCAAAAGCTTAAAGGCCTTGACGCGGCGCACCATATCGTGGGCATCCACATCAGTAATCGGCGTGATATCGAATGTGACGTCTTTTAAGGTCTCAACAAAAACGCCACCTAAGCCAAACATCAACATCGGACCATACTGTGGGTCAGTAGCTAGGCCGCAAACCAATTCACGACGCCCCTCAACTTGTTCTTGAACAAGAATGCCTTCGAGACCAGCGAGAAGGTTCTTACTCTTTAGCGCATCGATCATCGCGTTATACGCATCAATTAAAGCCTTATCGGAATCAATGCCCACTCGAACGCCGCCCACATCGGTTTTGTGCGACGTGGTCTTTGAGGTAATCTTTAAGACAACGGGGTAGCCAATTTCTTTAGCCGCACTTAGCGCCTCATCGACGCTCTTTGCCAAAGTTGCTTTGCAAAGACGAATACCGAGAGCCTTTAAAACCTGAAGGCTTTCTTCTGTGGTTAATTGATCACGGTTTTCTGCGATGGCGTCATCGAAAATTGCGCGAATCGTAGCCTTGTCGCTTGGAAATGACGGGATCTTTCCTTCGGGTTTTCTAACCCACGCGCTTTGCTTACAAAGGCGAGCTAGAGCGCTCACAGCCTCTTCCACATACATAAAGAAAGGCATGTTGGCCTTTGAGACAACGTCTGTGGTAAAGAAGTGGCTCTCTGTCATAAAAACGCCAATTAAGGGTTTATCGGCGTGGCGGGCTTTCGCCTCGCACACAGCCTTGGCTACTTCTGTGTCTTTTAGCCCTAAGAAGGGTAGGTAGATCACAAGAGCCGCATCAACGTTTTCATCAGAAAGCACCGCATCGAGCGTTTTCTGATAGTGCTCTAACGGGGCGGACGCAATCATGTCAACGGGATTTTTTACTGAGGCGACCGCTGGCAAAAAAGAGCGAAGCGCGGTTTGTGTTTCAGAAGATAACTTCGCAACTTCCAAGCCTAAGTCACTAATGGCGTCTGCGGCCATAATGCCTGGGCCCCCAGAGTTCGTGATAATCGCTATGCGGTTGCCCTTTGATAACGGTGAGCGACTAAAGACTTTGGCTGTGGCAAAAAGTGTTTGCAAAGACGTTTCACGAATCACACCACATTGACGCAAAAGAGCGTCTGCGGCTTTATCAGATCCTGCTAGGGACCCCGTGTGAGAACTCGCAGCACTTGCTCCCGCTGTAGAGCGCCCCGCCTTTAAGGCAAGAATCGGCTTTTTCTTAGAAACGCGGCTTGCTGCTTTCCTAAAGGCCGCTGGATCAGGGATCGATTCCATATAAAGAAGAATCTGTCCGACGTCCTCATCGTTTTCCCAATATTCAATCGCCGCTGTCGCATCAACGTCGGCTTGATTGCCAATCGAGATAAATTGCGCAAAGCCAATATTGAGGTCTTTTAAGATATTCAAAATGCCGCCACCTAAGGCACCCGACTGCGAGACAAATCCGATGTTGCCACGCTCAGGTAATGATTCGGCAAAGCACCCGTCCATACGAATCGAAAGGTGGGTGTTAACGACTCCAAGGCAATTGGGGCCAATGCAGCGCATGTTATAGGCGCGGCATTTGGCGAGAAGTTCTTTTTCTAAGAGGGCGCCCTCTTCTCCAGACTCTTTAAAGCCCGCGGAAATCACACAAAGGCCGCCCACGCCTTTTTCGTGACATTGATCGATCACACTTAAGACGTGCTTGGCGTTAATGACAATAATTGCCAAATCAACAGGTCCTTCGATATCAAGGACGCTCGCGTAGGCTTTCAAGCCGCCCACTGTGGGCGCTTTGGGATTCACAGGATAAATCGGGCCTGTAAACCCGTATTCAACTAGACGCTTTTGTATGTCCGAGCCAATCGTATGATCTCGTGTTGAAGCGCCAATAAGAGCAATACTTCTGGGCTTCATAATGGGGTCAAGCGAGGCAATATGTGTCATGAACGGTGTACTCAAAAAGTTAGTGATTTAAGCGACGCTCGAGCTCAGCAGGAGCCATGCTCCCAGGCTGCACTGAACCGTCGGAGAAAATAATAACGGGGGTTCCTGCGATGCCTAATTTGCGGCCTAACGCGCGGTTGCGATCTAAGCTTGAGGAATCGCACTTTTCAACAGCATCTTTGGGTTCTATGCCGCT
>CAVCTI010000261.1:0-3721 GCA_963604755.1 Duodenibacillus sp.
CGGCTTGTGGGCCTACCAATTGGCTGTTGTTGTCGACGATGCCAATCAGGCAATTACCGATATCGTGCGTGGCGCCGATTTACTCGATTGCACAGCACGCCAAATTCACTTGCAACAAGCATTAGGCTTTAGTACGCCACGCTACATGCATATTCCCCTCGTTTTAAATGAAAAACTACAGAAACTTTCGAAACAAACGAAGGCGGCCTCTGTAGCCAATCTTGAGCCGGTTACGACGCTTGATAGCTTAATGCCCCACTTTGGTTTAGCGCGCACGAATGCCACGACGCTTCACGGCTTCTGGCGCGAAGCAACGATGCTTTGGAAAGAAAAATACGGCAAATAACTTATTCTGCAACCCAAGGAATCGGTCTCGGAAAAAGTTGATCGACAAGCGAGTGAATGGTCTTTGTAGTTTCGCTTGGGTCTTCGTTTAGAACTTTCTTCGTGTTTTCCAAATTCGAGACAACTCGAACGGTGTTGCGTCGAGAATTGACAGTGCTTGTTAATTCAAGTGAAGCAATCTGTAATACGGATTTAGACCAGCCACCGAACTCGAAGTGAAAACGCACACAACTGACGCAGTCACTAGCGTCCTCTTCGTTATTGACTTCACGGACTTTAAGGCCGTGTTCTTCGATCGCGCGCCGTACCTCATAGCTCATCGCTATGGAGCTTTCTTGATTGACTTTAAGGCACACCTCAGAACTTTCTGGCAAGCTAAATTGGTACCTATAGGGGTCCATGACGTATGGAACACTCTTACATCCGGCCAAAAAGAGAGAAGCAGAAATAGCAAAAGTCATCGCAAAGGAAATTTTGCGTGAGCGTTTTTTCATGAACAAAAATGACCCCCCTTAAATCGGATATGTGAATCCTATCACAGAGCGTCTTCGGCAAGTGTACTGATGTGCGCTAAAACTGACCTTGATAGCGTTCTCGCGTCATAACCGCCTTCTAAGAAACTAACGAGGCTCTGAGTAGTAAATTCTGAGCAAAGCCGCATCAATAAACGCGTAATGTAGGCGTAATCAAACTCAGAAAACTTAAGGAGCGTTTGCGTATCCGCATAATGCGTATCAAAGCCAAAGGAAACGAGAATTAGTTCAGGAGCAAACTTTTCGACTTTCGAGAGCCATTCGGACTCAAATCGAGCAATGTAGTCCTTTCCTGTCGCGCCATTGGCCAAGGGCATAAGAAAGATGTTCTCAGCCTTAATCGGTTTCGTATAAGGGTAAGCCGAGGCTTGATAGCTATCAAAGAGCATAACGTTTTCGTCGTTAGCAACAATGTCAGCAGTGCCATTAGCGCGATGCGCATCGATATCAAAGATTGCAATGCGTTTTATGCCGAAGTTTTCGATTGCATAACGGGCAGCTGTCGCAACCGTATTGATTAAACAAAAGCCTTCGCCGAAATTATGTCCAGCGTGGTGTCCAGGGGGTCTAGCGCAAACAAAAGCATTTTTCACCTCATGATTGAGAACGGAACTTACGGCATGAATTGCAGCGCCCACATTTTTATAGGCAGCCTCTAAAAGTTCCTCCGTGACGATTGTTTCTTCTGAAAGGTGGCCGCCTACTTTCGCTAGAGCCTTAAGTTTTTCAAGATATGACTTCTCATGAACAGGAAGTATTTCTTCATCGCCACAAGCTTTACACTGATATGTGAGTAGCCTCTTATTTAAGCCACTTACTTCTAAGACAGCATCCATTTTCTTTAAGCGCGAGGGATTCTCTGGGCTTGCTAGAGATCCTCTTGCGCTTAAACATAAATCGTGCGTGAAATAGCCCGTTCTCATTGAAGTCAGAAAAAGAATAAAAGGCGATATGATTCGAAGAGCCGTAATTGTATCTTGATGTCGCCTGAGCAAATGAAGAAAAAAAATAGCGATTTCCCCTATGAGCGATAGTAAAGTGAAGAAAAGCCTATCGCGCCGCGCACTTCTTATGGGTGCGGCTTCCTCCTTTGCTCTCAAAATTTCTCCGCTTTTTGCGGCTGAAGTCGTTGACTATAGCCTTCGAGACGATGTAAAGCGTTGGGTAAAAGAGATCTCTGAGAAAAACGGCTTAGACGAAAAGTGGCTCCTTAAAAATCTTGCGAAAGCCCGTCACGTTCGCATCTCAAAAAAGACGATGGATCGCGAGGATAAGTCGGGTCTGACTCGCAACTGGAAGCAATACAAAGCGAAAACTTTGACTGAAGAGCGTATCGCTAAGGGCGTACGCTTTATGAATAGAAATGAACGGACTTTGAATGCTGCCTACGAAGCCTACGGAGTGCCTCAAGCGATTATCACGGCGATTCTCGGGATTGAGTCGATTTATGGGAAATCCCTCGGGCACTACAGAGCCTTAGATGTGTTAACGACGCTATCTTTTGATCACGAAAGGCGAGCCCTTTTTTTCCAAAATGAATTGGAAGCATTTTTTATACTCTCTTATCGCAACAAAGCCAATCCCGCCTCAGTTCAAAGTAGCTTTGCGGGCGCGATCGGTATGTGCCAATTTATGCCCACGAATATCTTACGTTACGCCATCGATAGCGATAAGGATGGGAAGATTGATTTACGCTATAGTGCCTCAGACGCCATCTGTTCAACTGCGCACTTTTTAAAAGAAAGCGGCTGGGTCAAAGACCTTCCAATTGAATGGCCCTGCACGAGCACAGAACTTCACGCAAAAGACATTGATGCCGGGGGTATCTTGGCGCACACGACGCTACAGAATTTACTTGATGCGGGTATTGAACCTCTTGAAAGAATCGAGGTCTCTTCGGCAACTCCCGCGCTCTTAATTGACATCCCAACAAAAGAGGCCTCAAATGAGACCTCGATTGCGTGGTACATCGGAACTGAGAACTTCGCCACTCTCCTTAAGTACAACCGTTCGTACTTTTATGCGCAAAGTGTGGTTGAGCTCGCTGGCCTTATTGAAAGACGCAAGATTGACGACGAGCCCTTCCTCTTTTTCTAGTTATTCGTCAGTGACATCCATAAAGCAGGTGCTTTTTGCTTGGCAAAGTGGGCACACGTAATCTTCAGGGAGCGACTCGCCTTCATGAACGTAACCACAGAGTTTGCAGTGAAACTTACGTTTGGGTTTCGCACATTCTTTTTTTTCAGAGCATTCTTTCTTTTCAGTGCACTCTTTCTTTACTGTGCATTCGCGAGGCTCTTTCTTATTGGCGCCACAATCAAGCTCTGAAGAACAATCTTTGTACGTTGTATGAAGCATGTCGTGTGCGATCTTGCTTAACGGCGTGCCGTAGAACTCTTTATAGAGTTCATTGATTTCAGGGTTTTCGTGACTGCGACGCAGCGTCATCGATTTATCACGCGTGAAAATCGACGTAATGCGTTTATTGCGAGAGGATTCTTCGCAACCGAATTCAAGGTGTGGTTGACCGCCGCCTCCAATGCAGCCACCCGGGCAGGTCATCACTTCAACGAAGTCGTAGTGGGCCTTGCCTGCCTTCATCGCTTCAATGAGTTTGCCCGCTCTTGCTGTCCCATAGACAACAGCAACTTTAACGGATGTATCTCCAATTGTGAGGGTGGCTTCTCGTAGATTCTCATCGCCATCAACGGGTTCTAAATAAAGCGCATCGAGATCTAAGTTTTTGCCTGTGAGATAAAAATACGCACTGCGAAGCGCAGCGAGCATCACGCCAGACGTGGCAGCAAAGATAACACCAGCGCCTGTGGCATATCCGAGAGGAT
>CAVCTI010000262.1:0-5120 GCA_963604755.1 Duodenibacillus sp.
GCTTAATTTCTGTAGTTACAGGGCTTATCTTTGCGAGCGCTGCCACGTACCTCGTCTTTGGAACGCTTCATGCAGCAACGCTTGTGATGTCAACAAGCCTAATTGGCATTAGTGCTGACTACACAACTTACTATTTAACGCGCCGTATGCAAATAGGAGAAGAAGAATCGGCGTTTACCTCGCGCGATGCTTTAAGGGCTAGCCTCTTACACGCCGTTCTCACATCAAGTCTCGCGTATGCTGTGATGCTTTTAGCACCCTTACCAGGGCTGCGGCAATTTGCGCTTTTTGGCGCTGTTGGGCTCTTAGCTGCCTGCTTTACTGTGCTTATTGTGTTTCCTTATTTGGTCGCGGGCTTTCCTGCGCGAGAACTTCCCATGCTCAGTGGCTTTACGCATTGGGTGAGTCTTTGGAAAGAAAATCCTCTTAAGGCAAGGGCGCTATGCCTTGCCGTTGTCCTTTTCCTTTCTTTAGGGCTATTTAAATTACAACCAAGCGACAATCTCACAGCGATGCAAACGCTCGATGCCGCCTTAAAGAGCGACGAGGTGAAATTTACCGAGCTCTTTAATCGCGACATGACACAACACTGGTTCATCGCGATTGGAAAGGATGCCAACGAGGCTCTTAGAAAAGAACACGCATTAGAAAGTCGCCTTGAGAAGGCTCGTAGCGAAGGGCTTCTTTCTGGGTTTGATGCTTTCCCTCTTAATATGCTTGAAACGCAAGAAAAGCTTCTTAGCGAGTACAGTTGTGCGGCAAATCTTGTGAAAAAGGCCTTAGAAGCGGCTGGCATTGCCATCGGGAAAACGCAAAGACCCAAACTTCTAACGCTTAGCGACTATTTGGTAAGCCCCATGGCGCGAAGCGCTGGCTTTCGCGTAGCAAACTTAAAAGACAATTCCGTTGCCCTAATCCTTACCGTAAAGGGTGTGATAGACGAGTCGCTTATGAATTCGATTGCAAAGGAAATCGATGGTGTCTCTTGGTACTCAAGAAAAGCTTCGTTTGAAAATATCTTTTATTCTTGCCGCACGACAGTGGCCGCTCTTTTGTGTCTCTCGTTTGTAGCAATCTTTATCGTCTTTATTCGCTCCTTTGGACTTCAGGCTGGGTTTGCTGGAGCGCTTTGTTCGCTTTTTTCTCTTACTTCAGCGCTAGGCGCGATGGGGTGGCTTGGCATTCCTCTACACTTATTCTCACTATTTTCGCTTATCCTTGTTCTCGGCATCGGAATCGACTACGTGGTCTTTTTCCATCGGCATCGCAACGCTTCAGCGTCAGTGAGTTTTGCAACCACAATTGCGATGGTAACGACCCTTCTTTCTCTAGGAATTTTGGTTTTAAGCTCGACGGCTGCGATTTCAAACTTTGGCTTAGTCCTCTTTTTAGGAATTACCGCTTCCTACCTAATCGCTCCGATGATTTTGACGGTGAAAAAATGAAACGGTTGGGATTTACTTTGTTCGTTGCCGCTTTAAGCTCTTGTACGACTGTAACGCAAGTCGGTGACCCTGTTTTCTTCGCTAAAGAAGTAACGGGATCAGTCATTGCCTCTGACGTAGATTTTTTTGAGCGACAAGCCGTGTTGGAAGTAAGGTACGGCGCTCGCACCGAAACGCTTCTTACCGTCTCTGAAAGCCACGCGGGTAACCTCAAAATGGTGCTCTTAACTTCACAAGGTCTCCCGCTTTTGACAATTCTGTCTCAAAATGAGGAAGTCCGAGCCACCAAGCACGTCCCTGCCGAGTTGCCGTTTTCCGCCAATCAAATCGTCAATGATTGCCTACTTTGTTCAGCTTCCATAAATTCGATTAAAAAAGCGCTCCCCAAGGGCTGGAATGTGGCAGGAGACGAAAAATCTGCCTTTGAGCTACAAGACGCCAGTGGTGCAACGCAAGCGAAAATCGTCCGAGAACGTGACAGCTGCTCCATTGAAAACCTTGCATTTGGCTATCGCATCCGTACGATACCGTTAGCCGGAGAGAAATAATGGTTTACGTACACGCAATCAGTTTAGTCAACGCTTTAGGTAGCGACAAAGACACCATACTCAAGAATTGGAAAGACGGGGTATCTCCTGGTCTTATTGAGTCGACTGCTTGGCTCTACGATGGGAAAAAGGCTCAATTTGCCGCAGTCAAAGACGAATTGCCTAACTTACCAGAGGCGTTTTCTAAAGAAGCCACTCGCAACAATCGGCTATTGACTTACGCCTGGGAAAAAGAAAAAGAGCATTTTCAAAGCTTCTTTCCTCTTACGAGAAAGAACGCGTGGCGATTGTCCTTGGAACAAGCACATCGGGTTCCGAAGAGGCCGCCATCTACATTAAAAATCACATCGAAGGGAGGGTTGACCCCGACTACGACGCAAGAGCCCAAGAGTTTGGTAACCCTTCGGAATTCTTTCGGCGTTACTTGGGGGTGACGGGACCGGCTTACACCGTTAGCACCGCCTGCACATCGAGTACGCGTGCGATTATCAGTGCAGCGCGTCTTATCGAATCAGGCATTGTTGATGCCGCAATCGCAGGTGGCGTCGATACCCTTGCTAAGAGTGCAATCAATGGCTTTAATGTTTTAGAGGCATTAAGCGCCACTCGCTGTAAACCCTTTGCCGCCTGTCGCTCAGGCATTACGATTGGAGAAGCCTCTGGCCTTATGTGGCTAAGTAAAACACCAAGCCCTATTTTCTTAGCTGGATTTGGAGAGACATCAGACGCCTATCACATCTCCTCACCAGAGCCCGAAGGACGTGGCGCAGAAAAAGCCATGCGTGAAGCTTTAAGCCGCGCGGCCCTTAAACCCACAGAGATCGATTACATCAATGCGCATGGCACAGCGACTCTTTTAAACGATATTGCTGAAGCCAAAGCCGTGAACGCCGTCTTTGGTTCCTATACACCAATTACGTCCACGAAAAACCTAACGGGGCACACCTTGGGAACAGCAGGGATTACCGACGCGGGGCTTGCCGCGCTCTTACTTCTTCGTGAAGAAGTCGAAATCTGCGGTCAGTTCTTTGATGACGATACTCTTGACAAAGAACTCGCTCCCATTGGCGTATTAAAAGAAAAAACGGCTATTCACGCGCGCTTTGTGATGAGCAATAACTTTGCCTTTGGTGGCAATAACGCCTCGCTTATTTTCGGGAGATCTTAAGAAATGTCCTATTTAGCCCCCGAAATCTACATTCCGCATCGCGCGCCAATGAATCTGATTGACCGCGTGATAGAAATTACTGAGAAAAGTGTGACCTGCGAAACGAAGGCCATAAAGGGCGGAAGCCTCAAGCTCTTTGAGAAAGAAAATGGCGCCTTTGATGCGGCGATTGTCATTGAACTTATGGCGCAAACTGTTGGGGTTTGGGCTGGAGACAAACGCATCAATTCTGATCAAAAAACAAAGCCCCTTGGTGAGCAAGACGCAGAATTGGGGCTCCTTTTAAGCGCTAGAAACCTCAAAATTACTGTCGATGAAATCCCTCAAGGTTCCGTTCTTACGATGGTCATGAATTTACTAATCGATGAAAGTCGCCTTACTTCATTTGAAGGGACCGTAGCAATCGGCGAAAATATCATCGCGACAGGGCGCTTAAACGTCTTTCAGCCAACAAACGATGAATTAAAAACCCTCTTTCCTTAAAAAGAAGAAAAAGACACGAAAGGAGTTCATGCATGAGCAATCGAACCGTTCTAGTTACAGGAGCAAGCCGCGGTATCGGAAAGGCTTGTGCACTTACCCTAGCCAAAGACGGGTTTGACATTGTCATTCACTGCAATAAAGGCGTTGATAAGGCAAAAGAGGTTCAAGAAGAGATTTTGGCTCTTGGAAAACGCGCTCGCATTCTTTCTTTTAATGTGGCAGATACCGCTGCAGCGCGCAGTGCGATTGAAAACGATATTGCTAAAAATGGCGCCTACTGGGGCATTGTGAGTAACGCAGGGATTGCTCGGGATAATGCCTTCCCTGCTCTAACAGACGACGATTGGTTTGATGTGATTAACGTCGATTTAAATGGGTTTTATAACGTTGTAAAGCCTGCCTTAATGCCCATGATTCACTTAAAAGATGGCGGTCGCATCATTGCGATGAGTTCTGTATCAGGGATTATGGGTAATCGCGGCCAAACCAATTACAGTGCAGCTAAAGCTGGTCTCATCGGAGCCGCGAAAGCGCTTGCCACAGAAGTGGCCCGCAGAAAAATTACCGTCAATTGCATCGCCCCTGGACTCATTGAAACCGAGATGCTTCAGATGGTGCCAGAAGCCATGGAAGCTGCGATGGCAATGATTCCTATGCGTCGCATGGGAAAGCCAGAAGATATTGCGAATGTTGTGAGTTTCCTTATGAGCGATAAAGCCTCTTACATCACGCGCCAAGTGATTTCTGTGAATGGGGGAATGTTATGAGAGAAAGACGCGTTGTCGTAACAGGGATGGGAGGCGTTACTGCCTTCGGGGAAACGTGGGCTCAAATTTCAGAGAGACTCAGACTCGGGAAAAACGCCGTTAAAGTCATCGACTCCCTCAAGGAATTCGAGGGACTCAATACTTTTCTTGGCGCTCCCGTTGAGAATTTCACACTCCCTGAGACCTATACACGCAAAAAGATTCGCTCGATGGGACGCGTCTCTCTATTTTCTACGCGTGCCACAGAATTGGCTTTGAGTCAAGCGGACCTTATCGGAGACCCCGTTTTAGGGAACGGAAGAACGGGCATTGCCTTTGGATCGTGCACAGGAAGTTCTGAGGCCGTTTGCGACTTTGCCAAGATGATTAGTGAACACACCACGCGCTACATCACAGCGACAAGTTATGTTCGCATGATGCCGCACACGACAGCGGTGAATACGGCAATCTTCTTTGGGATTCGAGGGCGCGTCATTCCCACATCATCGGCCTGCACCTCAGGAAGCCAAGCGATTGGTTACGCTTGGGAAGCAATCCGCCATGGATACGCTGATGTGATGGTCGCGGGAGGTGCCGAGCAGTTTTGCCCCTCGGAGGTAGCAGCGTTTGATACGCTTTTTGCCACTTCTGTGAAAAACGATACGCCGGAGGTAACTCCCTCCCCGTTTGATGCCAATCGCGATGGGTTAGTAATCGGTGAAGGCGGCGG
>CAVCTI010000263.1:0-3128 GCA_963604755.1 Duodenibacillus sp.
GCGTTAAGCGATTCGTTAAGGCAAAGCGATCGTCTAACTTAGAACTCGTAGCACCGAGCGACTTCGCGTAAGCGTGTGTGTAGGCCGTAAAGTTAAAGTCTTCTTCTTCCCCACTAATGTCGCGGCCTGCGTAGAGATTTACTTTTCCTGCGCCTGTAATTTGGGAAGTTTTCGCTGTTTGAATTTCGTTGGTCTGAGTAATGCTATTAACTGAGCTCGCTCCTGCGCCACCAATGAGTGCACCCTGTAAGTCGCCAATGGCATCAATCGTACGCGTAGCGGCAGTCGAAGCTGAGATTGTTACTTCTTTATCTGCATTTAGATTACGAAGTTTTGACCCTTCCTTTAAATTGACCCGCGTGTTTTCAACAATTGTGTTGTCGTTATAAGCAGTGACACCAGCGGCAACACCAGCGGTGCGAGCCCTCGCGCGAAGAGCACTCTTTTCTTTTGTCTGAGAAGAAATGTCTAAATCGTTTGAAACTGTAATCTCGGTGTTCTGAGAAACATTGAGTACCGTCTCGCGCTTAACAGTGTTATTAATCGTAGCGTTCGCGCCTTCGATTACACCATAAACCGCGGTATCGACTGCGTAAGTCTTATTGTCGGCTGCGCCAAAATCCAATGCGCTCAAGGCAGAAGCGTAGAAATCGCCACCACTTGCCCACGTACCTGCAACCGTGAGTGTATTCGAGCCCTCAAGGACATTGTCAATCTTCGCAGATGACCCGCCTAAAACACAGCCTATCGTGTTATCTGCAAGAAAATCAACGTCAAAATCAGCCGTACTCGAGATTACAACGTCTCCTGCTACATTCCACGTGCCAGAAGCGTTCGTTACAACCGAAGATGTATCTTTGTGATTCACGTAGGCGGCCTCTGCCGAGGCTTCAATCACAGATCCCCCTGCGCTATAAGCCTTAAGCGTGGCCTTCTCGATGTTATCAACGTCTAGCGTGAAATTATCGAGTTTCGCCTCTGTGGCACTGACATTGGTAGTAACTTTTGCGTCGTGAAGAAGATCTGAGGTTGCTGCACCTTCTCCGATTACGCCACCCGTACCGAGGTCGTCTGTGATTTCATAATCGGCATAAGCGCTACTTCTAAGATTAAGTGTTGTGTACTTTTGATCCGGAGTAATCGTTGTTTTATAGGTATTACCCGTAACTGTAAGGTTCGTCTCTGTCGTATTCTCAATTGACGCTAAGTTATCAACCGAGCCAATGGCAACGCTTGACCCATAAGACTCAACTATAGAAGTTAACCTTAAGGCGTCATCTGTTTTCCTATTTCCATCGTTATCAAAACTAAGAGCTCCTGTTGAAGCATCAAGCGTGACAGTGTCTGAGGCAAAGGTATTGGAAGTAGCCGTAAGCGTGGTTTTCCCAGATGCCTTTATCGCGGAATTAAGAACGCCGACATTGAGCGCAGAGCAATACCCCTCGTAAGACTTCGTATAAAGATACGCCTTGTTTAGCGCTCTAGCATCAAAAAGCGACCCACTCGTTTTAAGGCCCGTGATTGTGACACTCGCCTTTCCCGTATCCGTGACTGTCGCATAAGACCACGTAAGATTTAATGCGCCGCCAGTGCCTGCTCGCACTTCTGAATGTCGTTCTGTGGCTCGAATCGCATTGACTGTAGTCTTACCTGCAATTTCACTTACATGACTTGTCGTTGAGCCATTCTTAATCTCAATTCCAACAGAACTCTTATCGTCTGTGTTAGCGATGATACAGGCGCCGCCTAAGAGAGAAACGTCAATTCCAAAACTATAGGCTTCTGTCTTTGATTTATCTTGTGCAGTGATAGCAATTTCGCCATCGTTCCCAACAGAAATTAGAGTCGTGTCTAAAACGACATTTGATCCACCCTCAATATCCGCATCCGTGTAGGCAGAAGATGCAGCACCGACTGTGACCTTCCCTTGGTAACTATGTAGCTTAGATTGACCGGCTATTTCTGTACCTATCGCGACCTTATTCGTTGCAGTTACAGTTGAGGCTGAAACTAATGTTTTGAGATTCCTATGTACAGTTAAAGTACCAACAGAGGCAGCAGCCGCAGCGCCAGCGACGCTATACTCTCCAGTCTTCAATGAGATCCCTGCCCAAGATTCTGTGTCTTCTTTAGACCCAATTGTGACAGTACTCCCTTTAACAGTACTGCCATTAACCCTAACTTGGGTGCCTTCAGTTGTTTCCGGGGTTGTTGCAGCGGACTTAGCTGCAACCTTAATCATCTCGCGCTTTTCTTGTTCTGTGAGATTCTTTCCCGCGCCTTCGATGACAGTAGCAAGAATGCCTGGTTTATCCTCAGTACTCGCGCCCGCGTAAGAGTCGGTATAGTCTTTAACAGTCTTCTCAAGACTCGTGAGCTTCGTTGCCGCAGTCGCAAAGGGATCTCCCGACCCACCAATGATAGTTGCAAGAACATTGGCGCCAAGCGTTCCAATCGAGCCACAGACAAAGGTGTTATTGGCATTAATGTCGCGATTTTGCTTAGCCTCGATTGTGACCGTGCCACCCGTAAACGATGAGGTTTCAACATCCGTTAAGGCTGATCCTAAGAAGCGATTGACGACAACAAGAGTTCCCGCGCTACCGTAGAGCGCTCCTGTGACAGAAACATCCACTAGATGGAAGATATCTTCACCTGCACTACTTAAAGTAATCGCAGGCGTTGCTTGCGTCTTATTTCCATCGATAGTTGTTTCAGTGCCTTCAATAGTCGCACCATTGCTTGTAACGTTAGAAGAGCCTTCAACGGTATTTACAACAATTGTTGCGGCAAGTGCGCCGTACTTAGCACCAGAAATTTGAACGCCTATGCCAGAATTTTCCATGCGTCGTAGCGAGGTAACTGTCACAGAGTCAGTCGCTTTAATCTCTGATGCACCTAAATTCGTTGCAACAGTGTTATCGTTATAGTTAACAATGACGTTTATAACACCAGCACCGTACTGGGCACCGCTACCCATAATTGCTAGTGAGTTTAGTCTTCCCAAGTAATCCGACTTCGCTTCAACGGTATTGCCCGTAATTGTCGTCTTCGCTGTCTTTGAGAGTTCTGTCTTAACGTCTGAAAGTTCACGGGTTACGTTCACAAGAACGCCCCCAGCTACATAC
>CAVCTI010000264.1:0-3319 GCA_963604755.1 Duodenibacillus sp.
CTTTGTCATCACAGCTGTTAATTTCTCGTAGGCTGATTCACGGTCAACAACTTCGTCGTAAACGCAAGCGACTAAAGAGGTTTCCATTAGTTCGCGCCTCTCTTCATCGGTGATAGGACCGACTTGCCCTTCAGGGGGTAATACATAGGCGCGTTCAACGATAGAAGGCGCTCCTTTGCGGTCTAAGAAAGAAATAAGTCCTTCGCCCACAGCAAGTTCACCGATGACGTCCGACGTTTTAAACGCGGGATTCGCGCGGAAGCATTCTGCTGCGGTACGTACGGCTTTTTGCTCTTTTGGAGTAAAGGCGCGTAGGGCGTGTTGTACGCGATTGCCAAGTTGCGCAGAAATATTGTCAGGGACATCTGCCGGAGATTGTGTGACAAAGTAAATACCAACGCCACGCGAGCGAATCAAGCGAACAATTTGTTCGATCTTTTGTAAGAGTTCAGGCGTTGCACTGCTAAACAAAAGATGCGCTTCATCGAAAAAGAAGACGAATTTCGGTTTCTCAAGGTCTCCAACCTCAGGCATCTTTTCATAGAGCTCTGCCAAAAGCCAGAGCAGTAACATCGAATAGATAAGCGGCGAATTCATCAATTTGTCTGCCGCAAGAATGTTGATGACGCCGTGACCGTTTTCATCGGTTTGCATCAAATCGAAAATGTCGAGCGCTGGTTCCCCGAAGAAAATGTCAGCGCCTTCGTTTTCAAGCTTTAAAAGCGCACGCTGAATGGCACCGACACTTGCCGAGGCAATCTGTCCGTATTCGACAGAGAATTTTTCTTTATTGTCGCCGACGTAGCGAATGATGGTGCGTAAATCTTTAAAGTCGATCAAAAGGAGTTGACGGTCATCAGCGATGCGAAACACCATCGTTAAAAGGGCGCTTTGCACGTCATTTAAATTGAGCATGCGAGCAAGAATCACGGGGCCTAAGTCGCTAACTCGAACGCGAAGCGGGTGACCTTGCTTACCAAAGGCGTCCCAAAAGCATACAGGCCAAGCGCGGTTTTTGTAACCTAAATCTTTTAAGCCTAAGGATTCGATACGTTCGGCAACTTTGCCTTTGGGTTTGCCTGCGCGAGAAATGCCCGATAAGTCGCCCTTAATATCGCTCATAAACACAGGAACGCCCATTGCGCTAAAGGTCTCTGCCATAGTCTGTAAGGTCACGGTTTTACCTGTGCCCGTTGCTCCAGCAATCATCCCGTGGCGATTGATCATGTCGGGACGAATAAAAAGTTCTGTTGTGCTGTTTTTCGCAATAAGAGGACGATTTTCACTGTCGAGCATTTGGCGTTCCTTTTGATTTTTTTGATCTCAAAGCCTGCAAACAGGAGCAATCATAAGAGAGTTTTCCTTGTTCTGCCTGTCTTTTTGCGGGAATTACTTAGAGGATTTTCCCTAAATTTCTTTTAAAAATTTATTGACAGCCTGCAACTATCAGTTACAATCGAAAAAATGAGGTGAGGGAAAGACAATTCCTTTAGAAAAGGAGAAGTAGCATGCAAATCACACGAGCGTTGGCCGTGCTGACAGTGGGCTTTATGCCTACGCTAGTTTTCGCCTCATCCTTGAATGGCGCTGAGCTCTCAGTGGCCTGGGCAATTCCCTTTGCTGGAATCCTTTTAAGCCTTGCGCTTTGCCCGATGATTGTTCCCAATTTCTGGCATCACCATTACGGGAAAGTTGCCGTCTTTTGGGCTCTTGCTTGTGCTGTTCCCATGTTTTGCACGTTCGAAGCGAGCGTAGCGACAAAAGAAATTGCTCATGCATTGATTGCTGACTACATCCCGTTCCTCCTTTTCGTTGGAGCACTTTACATTATTGCGGGTGGAATCCATATCCGCAGTAGCTTTGCAGGGCGTCCCATTTTCAACGCGGGATTCCTTACGGTCGGAGCGGTATTGGCCAACGTGATGGGAACAACAGGAGCTGCGATGCTCTTAATTCGTCCGCTGATTCACGCCAATGCTGGCCGTAAACACAGTGTTCACACCTTTATCTTTTTTATTTTTATCGTCGCCAATATCGGCGGGTGCTTGACACCATTGGGCGACCCGCCACTTTTCCTTGGATTCTTGCGTGGTATTGAGTTCTTTTGGACAGCGCAGCACCTGATTCTTCCGTGGGGTGTGACGCTTGCCATTCTTTTGGCTATCTATGTGGCAATCGATGAGTACTACTATCGACAAGAAAAAGAGGCGCACACCTTTGTTGCTCATCCAGAAAAGCGAGTGCACTTTAAGATCGAAGGCTCCATCAACGTGCTTTATTTGTTTGGAATGGTCGGTGCTGTTTTAATGAGCGGCATCTGGAAGCCTGGGGTTGAATTTGAAGTTCTCGGTGTGCACATCGGTTTACAGGGAATCGTTCGCGATTGCTGCTTTGTTGCTCTTGCCCTTTTAAGTTACTTTACAACACCGAAAGAAGTGCACGAAGTCAATCACTTTAACTTCGAGCCGATTATCGAAATCGCCAAGCTCTTTTTCGGAATCTTCGTTTGCATCGTTCCTGTTTTGGAAATGTTGCGTGCAGGTTCTGCGGGTGTATTCGCTCCTCTTGTTGCCATGGTCACGAACGCCGACGGTCAGATGAACAATGCGATGTTCTTCTGGATGACAGGATCCTTGTCGGCCTTCTTAGATAACGCGCCAACATACCTTGCGTTCTTTAACCTCGCAGGCGGCGACCCTGTTGCCTTAATGACCGCGCACGCGAAGACTTTGATGGCTGTTTCTATGGGCGCGGTCTTTATGGGTGCGCTCTCGTATATTGGTAATGCACCGAACTTGATGACGGTATCGATTGTCCGCCAACGCGGCATCAAGATGCCGAGTTTCTTCGGTTACATGGTTTGGTCTGTTGGAATCCTTTGCCCAACATTTGCTTTAGTTGTTTGGATATTTGTGTAGCGTCAGTAAATAAAAATTCGAGAAGGAGCTGTTTAACGTCATAAGCGAAACGGCTCTTTTGTTCACAGCCCCTAACCTATAGGAGTAGGCGTATGAAAACCACGTTGGCGGTAGTACCAGAGCGGTTGTTTCAGATCTCAGGAAAAGGGGGCTATGAAAATGCGCATTAATCCAATTGCCAAAGCCCTTGGGCTACTTGGGGCACTTTCCTTTGCAACATATTCGTTTGCAGCAGAAACCCGCACAATCACTTTGAATGCCGATGAGGAGCCACTTTCTTACGCGAAAGTTTTGAAAGCAATTGGCGAGGCAGGTCCATGGGACACAGAAGTCGATACATTTTCTCTGGAGATAAAAAATTCGAAGAACATCGGAAAAGCTTACGTGGTTCATAGTTCTTT
>CAVCTI010000265.1:0-4148 GCA_963604755.1 Duodenibacillus sp.
CCTTAGGGGGAGGAGTCGTAGGCGACATGGCAGGATTTGCAGCAAGCCTATGGATGCGTGGCATTCGCTTTGTACAAATTCCGACGACGATTTTAGCGCAAGTTGATAGTTCTGTGGGCGGAAAAACAGGCGTTAATTTGCCGTATGGAAAAAATCTGATTGGAGCCTTTCACCAACCCAAACTTGTACTCATTGACCCCACGGTTTTAAAGACATTGCCCGCTCGTGAAGTTAGTGCGGGATTGGGTGAAGTGATTAAGTATGGAATTCTTGGCGACAAGCAATTTTTTTCTCGTCTAGAAAAAGAGATGCCCAAACTTCGAGCTCTTGACTTGATCTCCCTTGAAGAAGTGATTGCTCATTGTTGCGATATGAAAGCACACGTTGTTCGTGACGATGAAAAAGAGCACGGCGTTCGAGCGCTTCTTAATCTCGGTCACACCTTTGCACATGCGATAGAAAAAATCACAGGTTACGGGCACTGGTTGCATGGTGAGGCAGTGGGTGCAGGAATGGTGATGGCGGCGGCCTTGTCTCGTCAATTGGGCTTTTTATCTCAAGAAGAAGAAAAGCGAATTGAAAGCGTTGTAAGGGCAGCTGGTCTTCCTGTGCGAGTTGAGGGGATTTGCGCAAGTGAAGCACTACGCGTGATGCACGGCGACAAAAAGGTTCACGGTAACGACTTACGTTTTGTTTTAATCCACGGGATTGGGTCTAGTGCGACGCAGACGGTCGATGAAGCCGCCGTAAGTCGCACAATGGCCGAATTTGGTTGGAACTAGCCCGCTAGCCAGCGTTTCCCTTTCTCGGTGAGCTCTTTACTCTGACAGGAAACGCCCTTTGGTCCAGGAAGGATTATTCCAGAGACGTCGAATTCTTTTGTTGCGCGTAAGACGGTGAATTCGACGGTGTCTCCAACTTGCTTGCCTTCTAAGATAGACTCAAGCGTTGGGCCTTTACACATTTTCCCTACGTCTAAAAGCACGTCGCCAGACGAGAGGCCAAGCTCTTCTGCTGTCTCGAGCGCATAAACGATGTCAATACGGTATCCGTTATCGACTTCTTTTCCCGTTATGCCAAGAAGCTTTCTCACAAGAGGGAGCTCCTTGGGTTTAAGAGTGATTCCATAGGAGAGTAAAGCGGCTTTGTAGTCGGGCGTTTCCGTTGTGCGAACGAGCTGGTCAACAAAGTCTTCTAAGTAAAGTTTCGTGCTCTTTCTGATGGCCCATATGAAATCGTCATACACGAGTCCCTCATAGCGTTTTGAGCTCACGTAGTCTTTCCAAAGATCTCGCATCACGTCGTCTAACGAGTGCTTTGGCGCTTCTTCTCGAATCTTCGCGTCAAGCATGAGAGCGGCAAGGGAGCCCTGAACGTAATAGGAGACCTTGGCGTTTGGCCGATTCGATGTGGGTCTGTAGTACTTAATCCACGCATCAAAACTTGCCTCAAAAAGTGTTTGTATGTTGATAGCGTTTGTTGTGAGGACACTCGTGAGATCGTCGCCAATGAGAGTGAGGAATTCCTTTTGATTAATTAACCTAGTGCGAACGAGAAAGAGCGCCTTATAGTAGTTTGTGAAACCTTCGAATAACCACAGGAGTTGCGTTGGAACGGCTTTGGAAAAGTCGCAGCGAACATATTCGCTAGGTTTGATGCGTTTAACAAACCACGTATGGAAATATTCATGCGCAAAGAGTCCTAGGAGACGAATGTAGTCCTTGCGCTTTGTGGTGCTTGAAAGGAGAGGAAAACACTTCTCAGGAATCGCAAGAGCCGAACTTGCTCTGTGTTCGAGGCCTCCGAACTCGTCTTTTGTGACGTTAACGAGGAAGGTATAAGAACTAACAGGACTCTGATGCGTTTCTGGTTCGAAGAATTCAATTTCTTTTGTGCAGATTTTTTTAATGTCAGCGGTCAGTTTCTTTCGGTCAAGATCGTAAGGGGCATTTGCAATGCAGATGTTGTGTGAGACACCATGAGCCGTAAATCGCAATCGTAAAAATTTTCCGAGTTCAAAAGGCGAATCGATGAGTTCGTCATAATTGCGTGCCACGAAAGTGTCGTTAAAGAAGTTCGTTATATTGGGAGTCCCTTCTGGAAGACTCGTAGCGACTCTCCAATTTTTTCCAAGGGGCTCTTTGCTGTTGCCAAGGTAAATTTGGTGTTCTTCGTTTTCTTGCCCTACAACGCTCGCCAGAATTGCCCCGGGATTAAAAAATCCTCGAAACTGATCGAGATAGGCGCCTCTTACAGAGGTGTCGTTTGCCCACACGGTGTAAATCACAAAAATCGATGAATCCTCTTCGATATGCCAGTTCGAAGGGATATAAATTTCCCAAAGCGAGAGGTCCTTTTTAACAATGGGGAGTTCCTCTCCGTCCATGGAGGCAACCTCACAGTAAATGTTCGCAGCGAAGTCTCGAATGAGATACGAACCCGAGATCCAAGTCGGGAGTCTTAGATAGATAGCCCCCTTTTTGCGAGGCTTAAATCTGACAGTAACGGTAAAAAGATGCGCCTTGGCGTCAGTTGGTCGAACGTTATAGAGAATCATAGGGCCTCCGAAAGCTTCGTTTGCACAATAACGCGTTTTGCCATATTTAGTGGTCGAAAAGGAAAGGCTACAAAAACTTGTGTGTCGTTTCTCTCACTATTGACAACCCGAAAAACATTGACAATAATTCGCCCCCTCGCTCCTAAAGAGGATTACGAGTTAGTTCGAAGTAGGGGAAGGGATTGCGTGTGCTAGAAGAAAAAAATTTTAGTACTTGCAAACAAAAAAAGACTCGTGTAAAATGCCGAGCCTTGTCGCCTGAGAAGGGCGACAACAAACAGTTCTTTAAAAACTTGGCAACGAACCGATAAGTGTGGGAAAGGCTTGAAGGCAAACGAGGTCTACGGAGCTCGAAAGCAAAAAGAAGCGTCTCGCACTTAAATAAAAGCAAAAGAGTTAAGGAAAGGAAACTTTCCTCGAATTCTTTGAGTAGCGAGCGAAGTGCCTAACTTTAGGGTTAGGTGCGAAGAAACAGGAATTAAACTGAAGAGTTTGATCCTGGCTCAGATTGAACGCTGGCGGCATGCTTTACACATGCAAGTCGAACGGCAGCGGGGGACTAAGCTTGCTTAGTCCTGCCGGCGAGTGGCGAACGGGTGAGTACAACATCGGAACGTGTCCGTTTGTGGGGGACAACTGCTCGAAAGGGTAGCTAATACCGCATAAGACCTGAGGGTGAAAGTGGGGGATCGCAAGACCTCACGCGAACGGAGCGGCCGATGACTGATTAGGTAGTTGGTGAGGTAAAGGCCCACCAAGCCGACGATCAGTAGCTGGTCTGAGAGGACGACCAGCCACACTGGAACTGAGACACGGTCCAGACTCCTACGGGAGGCAGCAGTGGGGAATTTTGGACAATGGGGGCAACCCTGATCCAGCCATGCCGCGTGCGGGAAGAAGGCCTTCGGGTTGTAAACCGCTTTTGTCAGGGACGAAAAGTTACTATTGAACAAATAGTGATGCTGACGGTACCTGAAGAATAAGCACCGGCTAACTACGTGCCAGCAGCCGCGGTAATACGTAGGGTGCAAGCGTTAATCGGAATTACTGGGCGTAAAGCGTGCGCAGGCGGTTAGATAAGACAGGTGTGAAATCCCCGGGCTTAACCTGGGAACTGCATTTGTGACTGTCTAACTCGAGTATGTCAGAGGGGGGTGGAATTCCGCGTGTAGCAGTGAAATGCGTAGATATGCGGAAGAACACCGATGGCGAAGGCAGCCCCCTGGGGCAAAACTGACGCTCATGCACGAAAGCGTGGGGAGCAAACAGGATTAGATACCCTGGTAGTCCACGCCCTAAACGATGTCTACTGGTTGTTGGGGAGTTAAATCCTCAGTAACGAAGCTAACGCGTGAAGTAGACCGCCTGGGGAGTACGGTCGCAAGATTAAAACTCAAAGGAATTGACGGGGACCCGCACAAGCGGTGGATGATGTGGATTAATTCGATGCAACGCGAAAAACCTTACCTAGCCTTGACATGTCGAGAAGGAGACGTAAAAGTTTCTGTGCCCGCAAGGGAACTCGAACACAGGTGCTGCATGGCTGTCGTCAGCTCGTGTCGTGAGATGTTGGGTTAAGTCCCGCAACGAG
>CAVCTI010000266.1:0-4108 GCA_963604755.1 Duodenibacillus sp.
ATTAAAAGAGATTTCTATTTGAATAAGCTCATAGATGCGATGGGCAATGGGCTGATAAAAATCGTTACAGGCATTAGACGTTGCGGCAAATCATACCTGCTATTCTGCTTATTCAAGCAATTTTTGCTTCAAAACGGAGTGGACGAAAGCCACATAATTGAAATCCAATTGGATAGAAGAAGCTTTTCTAAACTATGCGATCCTGACGAATTGTATAAATACGTTATTTCAAAAGCGGTAGATAAGAAAAAATATTATTTGCTAATCGACGAAATACAAATGTGTCAGGATTTCGTCTCCGTATTGAACGATTTCCTTCACATTGACAATTTCGACGTCTATGTTACCGGAAGCAACTCACATCTTCTTTCAAAAGACATCGCGACAGAGTTCAGGGGAAGAGGGGATGAAATACACTTAAACCCACTTTCTTTTAAGGAATTCTTTTCAGGACGAACCGACTTCAATGAAGCGTGGAAGGAATACTATACGTTTGGAGGAATGCCTTTAGTCCTTTCCAAAAAGGACGAAGGTTCCAAGATGCAATACCTCAAGGATTTGTTCAATGAGACCTATATTAAAGACATCAAAGAAAGAAACGGGATTGGAAATGACAGAGTATTGGAAGAACTTCTAAACATTACCTCATCCTCAATCGGCTCACTTACTAACGTCCAAAAATTAGTCAACACGTTCAAAAGCGCATCAAACATATCGGTTTCTCCGAACACAATCAAAGATTATCTTGGGTATTTAGAGGACGCTTTCATCATCAGAAAATCGATGCGTTATGACATAAAGAGAAAGAAATACATCAATACCCCGTCGAAATACTACTTCGCTGATGTAGGGTTAAGGAACGCGAGGCTCAATTTCAGGCAGCAAGAAGAGACGCACATAATGGAGAATGTTATCTATAACGAGCTTTGCATGAGGGGGTATTCCGTAGATGTCGGAGTTGTCGAGGTAAACGAAAGACTTAGTAACGGCAATTACACGAAGAAGCAACTGGAATGCGACTTTGTTATTAATAAAGGGGATTCTCGAATTTACATTCAATCAGCATATTCAATCAATGATCAAATCAAAAAAGAACAAGAAAAGAGATCGTTATTAAGCATTGATGATTCATTCAAAAAAGTAATTATCGTCAAAGACGACATTAGAAAAACCATCGACGATAGCGGAATAAGCATTATTTCATTAAAAGAATTCTTGCTCGATGAGAACTTTTTGAACTCTTAGCAAGTAACTGTTAGTTGCCAGTTGATGTGAAACGTTTGAATAGCTTCAGGCATCGGGCCTCGCCGGTATTGTCCATGATGCGCTTCAGGCTTTCAAGCTCGACTTGGTTCGGGGTCTTCAGCTTGAGGACCATTCTCGGCATGTTGTTGTACCTCGCGTTCCAGCTTTTCCCCTGCTTCCTCAGGTCCTCGAGCGAATAGAAGGAAAGGGCGCGGCGGAGACCCGGGTCTGCAGGTCGTGCGGAAAGCGCCGCGGCCCGCTGGATTGGTCTATAATGTTCATGGCATCCTCCTTCTGTTTCCTGAACAAAAACATTATAGGTCCGGATGCCTTTTTTCGCGCCGGCGGCGCGAGCCCCCTAGGGGGCTTAGGGAGAGGGATGGTTATCCTATCCCATTTTGTTTCACATCACCTGATATAGAACAAGTAGTAGTTATTTTAGCAATCCTTTTTCCAAACAGCAAAAGCAAGAAAGTTTCTAAGCGCATATCAAGAAAGCAACTATCCCAAGCAAAGGATAGTATGAATAAAAGATCGTAAACTTATTAAGCAAAATATTGCAAATTCATTAAGCAATAGTCCGCGAATCTATTAAGTGAAAACACGCAAAATCATTAAGTGAAACCTTGCAAATCCATTAAGTGAACATATAATGTCGTTGATAGGAGACATGATTTATGGCTGATGGAGAATATTTTCCAAGAGTTCTAGATTCCGTAATAGAACGCACCCTCGCCTATAAGAGCTGCGTTTATTTAAAGGGGCTCAAGTACACAGGAAAAACCACCACATGTGAACGGTTTTCAAAATCGAAATTTGATTTAAGCCTAAAGAGAGAAAAAGACAGCGTCAAACTTGCTGTAGAAACCGACCCTTCGATTATTTTTAATCTTCAAAAGCCAATATTCTTCGATGAGGTCCAGAAATATACCCCCATCTGGAATGAAGTAAAAGCAAACATCGATAAAAACAAAGGCAAACCAAACCAGTTCATACTGAGCGGATCAACCGTGATTCGCGAAAAGAGCGAAGATGGTCAGGAGAAGAACGAAAATCACACCGGTACTGGACGCATCAAAGAAATTGTGATGAGACCAATGTCTCTCTATGAATCAAAAGAATCCAATGGATCCATATCCTTATCGCGTCTTTTCCAAGAGAAAGTCTCAGTTGGTGGAATCAAAAGCGATCTCTCCCTTGACCATCTAATTTTCGCATGTTGCAGAGGCGGCTTTCCAACATCGTTGAACGCGCCAAGCGATGATCTCGCACTAGAAACTGCGAAAGACTATGTGGAAGACATCATAAGCAAAGATATTCGCGATGTAGACGGCGTAGAAAGAAATGCAATTTTAGCAAAACGTCTGCTAAGGGTTTACTCAAAGAATCTATGCACTTTGGCGAAAAATAGCAAAATCGCCGCAGAAATCAGGGGAACCGATTTTTCTTTTAGCGATGTCAGTTATTATGACTACAAAGGAGCCCTTGAAGATTTATTTGTAATCGAAGACGTGGAAGCATGGTCTCCCCTTATGAAATCAAAGGCGAGCATGTATTCAGTTCCAAAGAAAAACATGTCGGAACCATCGCTGGCGATAGCCGCTCTTTCGCTTACAAAAGACACAATAGTGCGTAATCTTTTGGATTTCGGCTTTTTCTTTGAATCCCTTTGCATTCGGGACTTAAGGATCTACTCTTCAGAATTTGGAGGAGAAATAAATTACTATCACGACCGAAATGGTCTTGAATGCGATGCCGTTCTTACATTGAGAGATGGACGCTACGCCCTAATTGAGATGAAACTGGGAGAAGGACAAATCGAAGAAGCAGAAAGGCATCTGCTCAAAATCCAAAACAAAATAAAAGCTTATAACGATTCTTGTTCTGACCCTTACATGCGCATGGATTTGCCGTCACTACTTCTCATCATCACGGGATCGTCGACCGCTTATGACCTGAAGTCCGGCGTTAAAGTCGTTCCAATTGGTTGCCTAAAAAACTAAAAATTATTCCGTGTTTCAAATCGAAAATGCCAAATTTAGCGTTTAAGCAATCAAAAAGGCGAAGGACGTGTATGCGTTTCCTCTGAAGTTCTAAAGAGTTCTAAACGAAAATAAAAGTTCTAAAGAGTTCTAAAATTTCTTTGGAACCATTGAGTATTAAGGCGATAGCTTCCTCTTATGAAACTCATTTGGGAATTAGCCAAGACAAGGCTATAGACCTTGCCAAATTTACAAACGGTTACGCATACGCTTATCAAGTCCTTGGGCATTTGCTCTATGACAAGGGCGAAAAAGAATTAAGCAAAGAAACGATAAGCGAATTTGATCAGTACATGGGGGATTACGTTTACGACAAGGTCTTCTCGAAACTGAGTTCTAACGAGCAGCACCTCCTCCTGAGCTTTAGGACAAACGAAAGCGTAAAAGTGGAAAACCTGCGGGAACGCAGCGGATTCAATTCTAAGGTCATGGGCGTATATCGAGATCGCCTGCTAAAAAAAGGCATCCTTCAAAACCCGAAATATGGCTACTTGAGGTTCTCTTTCCCTCGATTCGCCGAATATTTGCTTTGCAAAGAATAAGAGGCTTTTGCACCAAAAAGCTCGCAAAACCAACTTAAAAGAGTGGGTCGCCCCACTCTTTTAAGTTCAATGAATCAAAGCTTATAAGCGTCTAACCCAGGAGTCGCGTTTCCTTCGTAATCGAAGAGGCATTGGTTCGCCCATTCATTATGCGTGGGCTTCCCGGTTTCTCCGGTGAAGGCCTCCCCTTCCTCCGTCGCCCAGCATAGCCCGGGCAAAGGAAGCCAGAAAGGCTCCCAATAATAGATGGCCTCAACCCCATGTTCAGCGGAAAGCTTC
>CAVCTI010000267.1:0-2748 GCA_963604755.1 Duodenibacillus sp.
CATCACTCTTCCTACTGTCTGCACAACATCTACCTGACTCTTGCGAGGCGAGAGGAAGATAACCCCATCAAGGCTAGGTACATCAACACCCTCAGAAAGGCATCGCACGTTAAAGAGAATCTTTGCCTGTCCGTCTTTCACGTCTGCACGTAACCAATCAAGCAACGAACTCTTTTTGGTTGCATCCATAGAGCCGTCAATATGCTCTGTTAAAACAGTCGTAGGACACTCACTGTATTGTTTAAGGAAAGCCTCTGGGTCTTTTTCCTTTTGAGTCTCGGTGAATTTGTTTATGACTTTTTGGAAGTTAGAGGCAAACAACTTCGAGGATACCTTGTCATATTTCTTGTTCGGCTCAATGACTTGTGCGAATCCCACCAACCTCTTCATAGGCTGTAAGTCTTCCCCCATCGAGATTTCTTTGTGTAAGCCCTGTTTAGATAATGCTTTCCAAGAACCAATTACTTTACCGAAGTCGGAAATACGCATCCCACCATTCTCGACATCCTGATAGGTGTACTTGTTTCCTACGACATCTTCTTCAACGCCGAGAACAATAACTTTGTAATCAACCAAGCACCCTAGGGCTACGGCATCGCTGAAAGATATCGTGTGGAATGTCTTCCCAAATACTTTCTCATCATCCATTGAGTAAAGTGTTACTTCGCCTTCGGCTTCTTGAGACTTCGCCTTCTCTCCGTAAATTTTTGGAGTGGCTGTCATATAAAGCCGTTTTCTCGCTCGGATGAAATCATTGCTATGTACCTTGGTGAATTCTGTTTCTTCCTCGCTGACGAATCTACCGCCACAAGTACGGTGTGCCTCATCACAAATCACTAGCCCAATATCTTCCATCCCATATTTCTGTTGAGCCTCTGAGACTACAGCGATTGACTGATAGGTAGAGAAGATGCAAGTCATCGCCTTAGGCTTCTTTTTCTTAAAGTTGGCAACTCTCTCTGCCAAAATCTTCGCATCTGTCGTACTGGGATACGCCAGTTCGGACTGTGAAGTTAAATTGTCGAGCGATTCTGATTGCTTACCAATCTTTGTATCAGAGCAAACAGCGAAAGCATTAATGTCGTATTTGCAGTTCTGTTTCCAGTCAGAAAGCGTTTGTGAGAGAAGTGCTAGAGAAGGGACGAGGAACATAACGAAACCGCCTTCCCCCTCCTTCTCCTCTGCGATTTTCATACTGGTATATGTCTTACCGCTTCCGCAAGCCATAATTAACTTGCCACGGTCTGCGGATTTAAACCCATTCAGTACGTCCCTAACGGCATCTCTTTGATAGGGTCTTAACTTTCTTGGGGCTTGAGCCTTCAGGGTATTGGTTTTTAGATACTCAGCCCAATCCACCATACTGTTTCCGAGCGTTTCTCTAGTGATGAACGTTACTGGTGGAGTTAGATGGCTAAATTCGGCTCTTACATTCTCGGTGAATGTCTCGTTTGTCGCTACCAAATACCGCTGTTTAAAGAACGTCTTACTCGAAGATGCGATGAAACTGTCAATGGCACTCTTTGGAACAATTGCATCTCTGGAATAAAACTTACACTGAATAGCCGCATAGGCATCCCTGCCTTCATCCTGCAACGTGGCTACTAAGTCAATACCGATATCTTTCGCATTGGGGGCTAGTGTTGGATGTTCTTTTGCCCACTCTGCATAAGTTTGGACTTTGGAAAATAAGTCCGAATACGTGCGTTCCTTCGTGAACCAGTCCTTGATGAGTGTCTCAAAACGAGTTCCCTTATCTCTTTGAAATCCTTGCGACGCTTTTTCAATTTTTTCTAACAACGCATCAAGGGACTGGTGATTGTCTAGGAATTGCTGTTCTTGCATTTTTATTGATCCAAAACAGTGGACAAAAGTGTCAGAGAATAATATACCGATACTACTTTGGATTGGTGCTGTTTGAGAAAGATTCAAACTCCTTAAAGAAAAAAATCCACCTGTTACGGTGGACTTTTCGTGAGGTTACGTGTTTTTCAAATTAACTACTAACCTATTTCTTTGGTCGCAAAAACACAACTTGAGTCAGGGGTTTCACATCAGAATTTCTTTCATCGAAATCCCAAGAAGGAGATGAAAGAACCTCCCAAATCCCATTAGAGTATTGCTTCTTCTTTTCCTCTGAAATAGGAAACGCCTCTGTAAACCTTATATCGGTGATTTTTAAGTGCGGTTTCTTTTGTGCTAAATCTGTGACTTGCTGTGTAGTTGGATATCCATAAGCAGTACTAGACTTGACGCAATATTTGTCGCCAAATTGTTTTTTCATAGCATCATTGGCATCTTCATCGTCGTCTGGCCAAGAGACTTTGTCTCTTCGGTTAAACTCGGTAGCGTAGGCACTGAGTAAGAAATCACTTACAACATTGATTTTTTCTTCAATATTTTCCCAGTAATCTTCTTTTGTCGAATCAGCCTGTTCGTTCTCATAGGCTTTTCGCACAAACTCTCGGATGAGTTTGACAATTTCATCATCATTGATGTCCATTGTATGGACTTCTACGCCTTTGTCATCAGTTTTGATAAGTGTCTTTTCAATCTTCGTCGCTCTGTGAATATACAGACTTCCTTTTCCCTTTACGTCATAAATGTGGATGGTTCTCGGAAGTTTGAAATCAATACTCTCCTTCGATTCCGTAAGAAGACAGGCCCAGTCCTTGACCATCAAAAATTTGATTGGACTCACTGACTCATCTTTAAATGTTTCCGTACTAATCTTCGTAACAGAACGTC
>CAVCTI010000268.1:0-2601 GCA_963604755.1 Duodenibacillus sp.
GTGCGGCTACTGTTCGGTTTTTATCCATCCCACATATCGTAGCTCTTGCGACAAGCCGGTGGATTATTACCAACCTTGGTATCGAGCCCTTCTTTACCTGTCGCAAGGGTCAGATTGTCGTCAATACGTGGCATGGGGGTGGTGCCTACAAGAACTCGACCATTGGCACACAAATTAAGACATCTGTCAAGCGTACAAACCTTTCCCCATAGAAAACGACAAAATTGACTCAGCCCTAGTTAAATAGATTCTCTTTGTTATTCAGTTGTTTAGTTGGTTTTGGC
This sequence comes from Duodenibacillus sp., assembly GCA_963604755.1. GTDB lineage: Bacteria > Pseudomonadota > Gammaproteobacteria > Burkholderiales > Burkholderiaceae_F > Duodenibacillus. Next base: position 285 of record CAVCTI010000268.1, read on the forward strand.
CTTTTTTTAAATTTTTTTTGCCGCCCGCAGGGCCAAAAAAATTGACCCAAAGGTTCAAAAGAGCGAAGCCCTTTTGAACCGCGGGAGCAACTCTTTCACAATCGTTGCATTGCGATTTTCGTTAAATCGGCCACTGGCGTTTGCGTAGGTGTTTTTTTCTTATCTTTCTCCTTAGTGAAGGTTTTTGCTTTGATTCCGCTTCGTAACCGGTAACTGTCGCCTCGGATTGTGATGACAGTACAGTGATGCAACAGTCGATCCAAAATTGCAGTTGCAACCGTTGGATCTCCAAAAATCATTCCCCATTCACTGGCTGGTCTGTTGCTCGTGATGACAATGCTTTTGCTTTCATACCGCCTGCAAATCAGTTGAAAAAACAAATGTGATGTTTCCGCACTTATTGGAAGATAACCAAGCTCGTCGATAATTAATAGTCGTGGCTTACTCAGTATATTCAGACGCTCGTTTACCGTTCCTTCTTTTCGAGCCCTTTCAAGCGCATTGATAAGCGATGTTGCCGATATAAACAACGCAGAATATGCGTGCGTTACCGCTAATCGTCCTAGTGCAATGGCTAGATGTGTTTTGCCTACTCCAGGAGGACCAAGGAACAAGACATTTTCTCCTGTGCTAATCCATTCAAGTTTACAGAGTTCTCTTATGAGGCCAAGATCAAGACTTGGCTGAGCACTCATATCAAAGTTTTCCATCGTGCAGGTTCGAGGGAAGTGAGCTCCCATAAGCGCAAGTCGTATGCGATTATTCTCTCGCTGATCGATTTCCTTCTGAAAGAAGTATTCCAATGCCTCTCTCGGTGTCATTTTTGATTCTGTTGCAGTATCCAATAACGTACTCATGTTGTCTCGCATCAGCGATAGACGAAGTCGTGCTGCCATCTGACTTAAACGCTGGTCTGTTTCCCGAGTTGCAGTCATTACCAATCACCTCCTAATGCCTGTGCGTAGACACTTATTGGTCGCTGCAAGGGATTTTCCTTCATCATCTCTTCAATACTTGGAATATCTTTTGGGATTTCCCTCGGTTGTTCTTTCGGTTGATATACTTCCTCAACCTTGTCCAATTCGGCTACAACAACGCCATCTTTGCTCACCGTAATGTTTGTGTCGATTATTTGGATTTGGACGTCTGTATTCTTGACATTCTTTGGTAGCCGATAGAACTTGTTGTCGATGCGGACAAGGCTATTTTCATCGACATGTCGGGTCTCCGTAAAAACTTGAACTTTGCGGGGTCTATCAAAAGCTCGCATCGCTTCCTTTTCTATTTGAAAGCGTTCTTTCGGAGTTTTTAAGCCTGTCTTGAACTGATCCAGAACACGGTTGTCCGCTTGTGTTAAACACCACTGTTCAAGCCATGAATTCAAATCTTCAAGAGATTGGAATTCTTTTCCTACTAGTGCATTTTCTTTCACATAACGAACAGCTCGTTCAACCTTTCCTTTGCACTGTGGGTGCCTTGGTGTGGCTGCAATTGGGATAACTTTCCAATAATCGCAGAACGATTCATACCCAGCCGTTAAGCGTGTTTCTCCGCGACGGCGATGTTCGGTCACAAGACACCGGCTGTTGTCTGACAGAAGAAATACTGGAATACCATCAAAGAAGGTAAAGGCGCTCTCAATCCCATCGAGCCATGCTCCTTGATTTTCTGCCAGATACGCTTTTACAAAAATCCTTCTTGAGTATCCCAAAGAACACACAATAAAATGGACTCGAGAGATTTGCTTTTTAAGCCAGATATCCTTTTCCCCAAAGTCAATCTGCATTTGCTGACCAGGTTTTGTCTCGTAGCGTATTGTTTGAGGATTATTTTTTAGTTCCTTGCGGAATGGTTTGCAAAATCTCTGTAGAGATCGGAGATTAACCGACCTCCCCAGACCTTCTTCAATCTTACGTTTAAGTGGTGGACAGTGACCTTCACAGTCCTTGAACCATTGAAGAATTTGTTCTTTGTTTCTCTCAAGAAAACCGCCTTCTCGAACTTCCCCGCTCAAATAGAATCGGATCGTTTTTCGACTAAATCCTGTAAGTTCTGAGATTTTGACTTGTGATTTTCCTTGCTCTGCGAGCTCTTGTATGACAGAGATTTCTCTTGGTGTAAGCATTTTGGATGGACGTCCTTTCCGTTTTTGTTGATGACGCCCTATCTTGCTCAATTTTTTAATTTTCATCCACTTTTCCCTTCTTAGAAGGGGCTGGAACCTTTTTGTCGTTTCAGCTGGATACTAATCTGACGCGCAACACTACTGGGCTAAGGCCACCTAAGGACACTTTAATTCTTTTCTCTTTATACCATT
>CAVCTI010000269.1:0-2544 GCA_963604755.1 Duodenibacillus sp.
TAGTTGTCAGAATAGTTTACCGCTGAAACTAAATCAAGGAGAAGCGGAAAATGAGTGTTAGACGACACGATATAGTACCCCCCAAACGACACTAAAACGGACCCACCTTCGGGCAAGGGCTTGGGAGTGCGAGAAGGATGGGTACGATGACTCAAAATAAGAGGATGATTAGAACTTCATTAAATCAAAATGGAGGTTCTAATCCCATGTTAAGTAAAGAAGATAGAACATTAATCTCTCGATGGCACGACAAAGACAAACTCTCAATTCGTCGCATCGCCAAACAACTCGGAGTCTCAAGAAATACAGTTCGCCGTTGGCTAAAGCAAGATTGCTCGCTGTACAGGCCTAAAAGTGACTCAGGTAAGTTCCTACAGGAACATAAAAAAGAAGTTTCCGATCTCTACCTTCAGTGCGAACAGCGATGTCCGCCACTGCAAAGATGTATTCGGGATAAATTCAATATTGAGATTTCACTGCGAACGCTAGAGCGCTTTTGCCAACCGATAAGAAAAGAACTTCACCGGAAAACTTTTCTCGAAGATACAGTTCATCGCTTTGAAACAGCACCTGGAGAGCACCTTCAAGTTGATTTTGGAGAGAAAGATGTTCCCATGAACGGTCAGATGGTTCATCTGCACTTTTTTGTTTGCAAGATGGGCTTCTCTCGACGGCTCTTTGTAAAAGCCTATATGCAAGAAACGCAGGAAGCGTGGCTTGATGGAATGGAATCTGCTTTCCGCTATTTTGATGGCCTTCCCCTTTGCATTGTTTGCGATAACGCTTCAAGTCTCGTGCGTAACCACTATGCGACAGATGATTCTCAAAGGTTCACCGAACGGTTTTACTACTTCCTGACGTATTACGGAATCAAGGGCATCGCCACGGCCGTTCAACACCCACGCTCGAAAGGAAAGGTGGAGTCTGGAGTCAAGTACATCAAGGGCAACGCTCTCGTTGGCGTAGACAAACCGGATTTGACCGCTTGGAACCTTTGGCTTGAAACTTGGTGCAAAGAAGAATCAGATAAAAGGAAACTCAACACGTTGTTTGATGCCTCAAGTACACCAGAACAAAGATGGAATTTAGAAAAGAGGCACTTACGTTCTTGCACATTGCCAAAAATAGCAGGCCTCTTTTTTGCGAATCGGAAAGTAGGAAGAGACGGCCTTATCCGCATTGATAATCAATACTATCGTCTTGATGACGCACTCATCGGTCAGGAGGTCCAAGTCCAGTACGATGAAGAAAGCGTCAATGTTTGCTTCGGCGGCAAAAACATTGCAAAGCTAGATAAGGCCAAAGACGCATTTAACCCTGAAGTTCAAAAGTCGTCAATAGAAGATGCACAGAAAGATGCCACGGAGAAGAAACTAAAAGAACTTCAGAAGGACCTCCGTTGGCAACAGTTTAAGAACAGCCCTGAAGAATTTAAACGAGCAGGAAGCGTCTATGACGAAGCGGTTTCTTGGCCACAGTCAAAAGATGAGGAGGTAGCATGAAAGAACGTCAAACAGATATCCGCCTCCGTCAACAGGCCTCTCGTCTGAAACTATCGTTTCTTCGTGATCACCTCACTGAGTTGCTCGATAATGCAACGACCTCAAAGATGACGCCTCGGGAGCAACTAGCGTACATCTTCAGCAAAGAAATTGAACAACGAGACAACAATCGCTCCCGGCAAGCAATGATGCTTGCACACTTCCCGATGGTGAGGACGCTAGAGAACTTTGACTTCTCCAAGCAACCGAGTATTAATCCCAATACCATCCACGAACTTGAAAAGATGGAATGGGTTGAAGCTGCAGAAAACGTGGCACTCTTTGGACCTCCTGGGGTTGGGAAGACACATTTGGCCATAGGACTTGGTAAGAGAGCAATTGAAAAGGGTATCTCGGTGCGTTTTTACACAGCAGCGAATTTATTAGGCCAACTGGAGAAAGCGTTAAAAGAAGATACTCTTGAAGCGAAGTTAAAAGAACTTGCCAAACCGCAGATTCTTATCATCGATGAAATTGGATATCTTCCGTATGCTCCTGAGGCTGCCCGTCTTTTCTTTCTTGTAGTCTCAAGACGCTACGAGAAGAAGAGTCTGATAACAACGAGCAATCGAGCACCATCGGAATGGGGGCTAATCTTTGCAGATGCTACGGCAACGACAGCGATATTAGATCGACTGCTACACCACTGCACGGTCCTAACGATTCTCGGAGAAAGCTATCGACTCCTAGAACAGAAACGTAAGGGCCTTCGACTTAAAAAGCCAGATACTGCTGCTGAAGAGATGGCTAAGAGCGAGGTAGAAAAAGCAGACTAGTAAAACGGGGCTCGGGTTGCGCAGCGCGGTAGGCGGCAGCCCAAGCCTCTTCGGCCTACGGCCTCAGGGCCTTGGGCTACCACCTACCGCAAGAAAACAGCACTCCACCCCTGGGTCAGGTTATTTGTCGTTTGGAGGGTCTCTGGTAATGTCGCTTGACAGCATTACAGTAGTATATTTCTAGTGTTGGGCCGCGCTGGAATGAAGATTTGAAGTGTCTTTTATTC
>CAVCTI010000270.1:0-2508 GCA_963604755.1 Duodenibacillus sp.
CCAAATTACTCAACGCGAAATAGGGTAAAAACGACTTAGATGTAGGCTCGCTCACAACATCATCTTCGTCGTCAGCCTCGCTCTTTTCTAAGGCGGTGTCTTCATCACGCTTTTCTTGGGTAGGCGCGTCCTGCTTCTGACGTGCCTGATGTTTGTCAAAAGTCTCTTCATCGACGAGTGCCCCATCGCAAAGGTACCAGTCATTGCCAAGGAATTGAGGGAACTTATTTGTGAACTTCTCAGAGATAATGACTTGGCCACTATCGAGCAAAGTGCCGACCTGATGCTGCTCCTTGGCCTTGCTGTGTCCGCGCTTAAGGACCTTTCCGTCCTTATCGAGCTCCTGAGCAACCCAGACATTACGGTAGGCACGGACATATCTTCTTCCGCGGTTATCAAAAGAGAGGAAACTGAGCTCGCAGAGGTCTTTGCTTGTGGTCATTTTTTTGTGTTTAACCTAGATTATGAAATATAGAGTAAAGTATAATCTAGTTAGAGCAAAAATGCAAGCCCTCGGGCGTTGATTTGCTTTAATCGCACAAGGTTTTGGCTGGACAGTGGGGCGAACGCTCTCACTTATTCAACACCCTGAATATCGAAAAAGCGTTACTGTGCTTCCCATGCCAAAGCCAAAGCTCATGCGGCCTATTTACCTTGTCTCCCGAACGAGTGATGACAGTCGTTGTCCTGAAAAAGTTTCCGAATGCGCTAAGAAAATATTCTTATTGGCCATTGCACCGAAGTTAAAAGAACTTGCTCCTTGGATTGAGACTAAGACTACGGCTTCTCAATAATCTTTATAGGGAATTTTGATACATCCCTAGAAAATTTTGTGACGCCGTAGCCCACATTGTCCTAAAACATATTTAGCAATTGCTGACAAAGTTCATTGAGCTTTTCTTCTTTTGCAAGCGCCTTTACTTTCTCGCTTTCTAGAGCTTTCTCATCCTCTTGCGTTTGTCTATAAGCCTTAGCCAACATTTCCTCAATATAAGCAGGATTGGCGCTTCCCAACGTTGCGCGGTGTGCAAGAATTTCCCGCGGATCCAACGAAGAAGCTAGTTGCTTAGCATCTAATGGAAATTCACTTGGAAGGCATTCAAGCTCCCCGTGCTTTTCTCGAAATGCTAACCATTGCGTTTTCATATCGTTTTCAGTAACCAAGACTGGCGTTTTTTTATTTACTCGAGCCCAGGTTACAAAGTCACTCACAAAACGGTGTGCTGATCGAAAATCCACCTTTGACGTACGCACGAGCGTATCGGCAATCTCCTGCGCACAAGACCATTCGTTGTTAACCTCGGCTAACGCACGACTTATGTCGACTGTGATTGATGAAACAATCTCTGTAAACGTGCTAACAACCGTCACAGCATCACAAAAGAGTTCGCGAAAAGTCAAAGGATCTCGTTGGTCAGCGAAACCAAGACTAAGGTTTTGCAATCTCAAGAGAAAACTTTGCGCTTCTCCCATGACAAGTCCTGCATCCCGACGACAGTCGTTGATTAATCCTGGATTCCGTTTTTGCGGCATTGCACTAGAGGCATAAACGCCGTTGCTATCTGTGACATAAATCCAAGGATGCGCTTGCGCATATTGCCTCATAAAGTCCGCTAGGAACGCGTTGATATGGAGCATCTCTGAAGTAACAATCTGACTAATTTCTAGCGGGAAATCATTGGTCTGACAGTGTCCTGCATCAAATGCATTGTTTGCTACCCCATCAAAACCTAACAATGTCGCAATTTTCAAAGTATTTAAATCCCATCCGGTCCCGTTACAAACGCATGCTCCCATGGGAGAAGCGTTGTAACGCTTAAGGCATTCGTCGATGCGCTGAATATCCCGTGTAAAGACCTCAAATTGTGCTAATAAGTAATGCGCATAAAGCGTTGGCTGCGCCTGAACTCCATTGGTATAGGCAGGAACAATCGCTTCACGATTGCGTTCAGCACACTGTAAGAGCGCAACTCGCAAGGCGTTAGTACACTGCTTTAAACGAAGTAAACCCTCTCGCTGTTGTTTTAGAAAAGCCGTAGAAAGCATATCCTGGCTCGACCGTCCAATATGAAAAACGCTCGCTTCCATCCCGGCTTTCTTCAAAATAAGGGGCTCAAATTCAATATAAAGTTCACAGCGCTTTGTTCCCCGTTGCTTTGCTTCTTCACGCCGTTCATCTAACGCAATAAGAAGTTTCTTCGCCAATTGAGTCGACAAGAGCCCTGACTCGACATTCGCAAGAATCGAAGCTCGATTAATTTGCTGAAGCCAAAATTCTGTATCACGTTCTTTTGCAACGTCATCGGACTTTGCTAATTTTCCAAAGTGAAATCCCAACATCGTATCTATTCCATTTATTTAGGTGTCTTACCAAAAGACACCTAATTTAAAAGTCACCGGTTACTTAGAAAAGTTGTTGCATACCGATGACAACTTCGTTGGCATTAATATGAGAATCCTGCCAATCAGCCTTCTGCCAAAATCCGCCGACAATACCATATACATATG
>CAVCTI010000271.1:0-2486 GCA_963604755.1 Duodenibacillus sp.
TTGGCAGTGTTCTCTTGGAGCAGTGTCAAAAATTCTCAGGGGAAAGAACGGTTCTCACAGGCGGAAACGTTACCATTGGTTATGGTGCAAAACTTACCTTAAATAATCAATTGACTGCTTATGGCTATGACGCATATGACGCACAAGGGGCTCATGCGGGCGATTTAAGCGAACAATACTTTGATTACAACGCTTCGCTGATTAACACTCTCAGCGTTAATGGCGGAACTTTTATTTCAGAAGGTGGAACTGTTGCTGTAACTAGCCTTGTGGCTTCAAGTTCTACCTCAGAAGGGCTATCAAATAGAGCAACAATCCGAATTGACTCCGCCCAAGGCTATGGTAAAACAGGAGAAACACTTTCTACTTTAGGCAACATAGATTTGACTGTTAAGACAAAGCAAAAACGTCACTATCCAACACAAAGCATAAATGTCACCAACTGACAACGGAAGTGGCGGCAAATTACTTTCGAAAAGTCTAGCAAAACGGAAGTCGCTTTTCTGAGCAAAACACTTCCAATAAATTCTGGGCTTAAAGCGGATTGACCACTGAGAGTTTTCTTCTTTTCTGCAAACCTTATTTCAGAGCTCAGAGAAAGTACCGCCTTTCTCTGAGCGGCACCTAGCACTTAAGTTTGTTGAGCTCCACGGGAGAGGTTTTAAACGGAGCCGTGATGCTTCCGCTTTGCGTTAGGGTATAGCCTGAGAACGCCGTTTGGAGCGAACTCTAGGCTTATAGAGAACGACGCTCGCAAAGAGCGTCGTCTGAGGGCCGAATTCAAAAAAATTACTTCTTACACTTGCTCTTCATTTTTAAAAGAGCAACTTTCTCTTCTAACTTATTGGCTTCCTTTATTTGTTTGGCTTTTTTCTTCTTTTTTTCTTCGTTATTTTCGCCTTCTTTGCCAAACCCCGTTCCATAGGGCCTGTCGCGATTCATTCTCTTTCTTACGGCTTGCTCAACCCTTGAATCGATAGTTTTCGCTGTTTCTTCAAAAGGCACAACGGGTTCATGTGTCTTTCTTTCACGAGCGCAATAAATCAGACGATTCCACGGTTGACCCTTGAGTTTACAAATCATCTCTGGCTCACGATTGTCAGGGTATTCGAGGATGTATACCGTTTGTCCCATCAGTTCGAGCTTTCTTCCCTGAGCATTCATGACCTGAAGAATGCTTTTGCCGTAAGACACAGTGAGCGATTTACTTAGCGTTCGCTCGTGCCACACGGCACAGGCACGCTCTACGTCGGGCATGTCCGTAATTGCAACAGGACAGTTCGCATCTTCTGCATTTCGAGGCTCGATTGCGTATCGGGCATTGAACTGAGCGATAAACTCAGGGAGGCGCTTGTTTGCGGTGTCGATGTCCTTTATTCCTTGCACACGGAATTCCAGTGGCCAGCGACCTTGCAAAGTTTTAAACAAGCGCTCCACCCTGCCTTTAGCCTGCGGGCTAAGCGCATAAATCAACTCGATATTGAGCTGATCACAAGCACGTCTAAACTGCGTTTCTCCATCAGTATCGAGGGGAGAGGTCGGTTTCTTGAAGATGCAGTGCCGATCGCTATAAAGCGCCAATGGAATCCCGTATTCTCGGATATGACCCAGTAGCACAATCATGTAGCCCTTAGCCGTTTCCGTCGGGAAAAAGTGCGCGCTTGTGATTTTCCCTGTTGCATCATCGATGAAGGCAATCAAGCAGTACATGGTTGAGTCATCGACGAACCAATGATGCGGGCTCCCGTCAATTTGAATCAGTTCACCAAAGCGAGCTCGACGCCTGCGAAGAAAGTAACCTGCTTCCCTATGCTGCTCTTCAGTGGTGTCTGGGTACAAGGCCCTAAGAATGCGACGGACAGTTTCCTTTGAGACCTTGATACCTTCGTGTTCTTGAAGGTACTGAGCGAGTAACGTCGGAGGGAACCCGTAGTATTTTTCTTGAATAAGGTTAATGATTTTTTCTCTTATCTCCTCTGATAAACGGTTTGGCGCGGAGCGACCTTTGTTGCCGTGATCAAAACTCTTTGCGCCATTACTACGCCACGCCTTAAGGCGCCTGAGCAGTTGACGTTTGCTAATGCCGAGAGTCTTTGCAGCAGCACTTGAACTCATCTGGCCGTAATCCACGAGTTGATAAAGGTTCTCCAGATATTTTGGCGATTTGGTATCCACCGCCAGGATTGAAGTCGATTTGCGACTCATAGAAACTCCTAAAAAATAGGCCCTCAAGGAGATTCTGAGACAATTGAGTCGTGCTGGGAGGTGATGTTTTAGCTTTGCTGTAAGCTGACAATATGACCAAGTTCAGGGCTTACAGTTTCTTGTGCTAGCCTGTGACACGGTTCCGAGCTAGGCGGTGACATCTCGAGTTGCCAGCCTGTGACAAATTGCTTGCCAAAGCCGGTGACATAATGGCTTTGCTCTAACAGACAAAAATCTGGACCAAGATATATTGATTCGAGGTTCAAGATATGTATTCAAAG
>CAVCTI010000272.1:0-2452 GCA_963604755.1 Duodenibacillus sp.
ACGCCATATGAAAAAGTCTGCACCCCAAAAGTCCTTTGGGATCAATGATGTGCATAGTCTTTTTGAGGAAATTGCTGAAAAAGTCGGGACCGCATCGGGCAACTCACAATGCGTAACCTCGACATCACGGACACGCGTGAGAAACTTCGCACCTATGCAAACTCTGGGCTTTTGAGTTCGGAAGCTTCGACAATCGTTCCGATGCTTGCGGGAGCAACAAAGAAAGAGGAAAAGTAAGTCTTCTCTAAGCTGAGAAGTTTTCTTCTTTAGGTAAACCGCACCTTCTGTTGGTTTAGATAACTCTAAATTGGCAAAAGGGGCGGTTTTTTCTGTATGGGTTCTTAGCTTTTTCCCGACTTTTTCAACAAATTGACCATCTAATTCCCTGAAAAGCCTCGCTGGCATTGGGTTTGGCGGGGCTTTAAATTTTTTCTTGCCGTAGCGCAAATGTAGCGCCAATATATGGTATAATATGATTTAACAGGAGAAGGCGCTATGTCGAAACACGTTTCTATTACTCTGAGCAATGGAAAGAAATACGTTCGAATCCTCGAAAGTTTTCGAGGTGCTGACCATAAGCCACACTCGGTACATATCGAGAGTCGTGGCTTGTTAAGCGACTTACTAAAGAAGGACCCGAAGTACGTTGAAAAACTTCGAGCAGAACTCAGAGAGGAAAATAAGAAAGAGCGGCAGGCGAAACTTCGCACACTTGACACTCGAAGGCTGGAACGCATTCAAAAGCTTGATGAGATTCTGCAAGGAAAGCCCGACTACGGTTTTGCAAAGATGCTTAACATCGGAAGCGCCCTGTTGCGAGAAGTTTGGATAAATGATCTCAATATGCCGCAGGTCTTCCGTTACCTGAAAAAGAAATCGAAAATCGAATATTCCTACGATGAAGCAGCCTTCTTCCTGTGCTCGCAACGAATCCTACGGCCAGCAAGTAAGAAGAAATCCTTTGAAATGCGAGACTCAGACATCATTCCCTTCGCGATTGATGACATCAACGTGCTTTATCGTGTTTTGGATCGCTTGAGTGAAGATAAGCACAACATTATTCGGCATATCAATCGGGAAATCGGCAAACGCATTAAACGGAAAATAACAGTAGCCTTCTATGATGTTACAACGTATGCCTTCGAGAGCCGCAGAGCGGATGAACTGAAGGATTTTGGGCTAAGTAAAGACCACAAAGTCAACGAGGTTCAGGTTGTTCTTGGCCTGGTGATGGATGAAAATGGCATACCCATTGACTATGACCTATTCTCTGGGAACACATCGGAATTTGGAACTCTTCTTCCGATGATTAAACGGGTCAAGAAAGATTACGGCATAAAGGAGTTAACGGTTGTTGCGGATAGAGGCTTGAACTCCAATGAAAATCTTGTAGGCCTTAAAAAGATTGGTTGTAACTTCGTTATTGCGCAAAAACTCAGGAACTGTTCAGAGGAGCAAAAAGCCCTTGTTCTTTCAGATACAGAATGGAAAAGCAGTGTTGACAAAGATGGTGTACTTCTCTGCAAGTTTAAGAAGATTGACGTCGCGAAACCCATATTCGAGACGCGCATTGATCCTGAGACGGGAAGGAAAAGTCAATCGAGCAAACCGACAGGAACGCTCGATGTTCAGTGGGTGGTGTCGTACTCGCCGGCGCGGGCTAGGAATGATATTGACGAACTTGACCGTGCGGTAGAGAAAGCGAAGAAGGCAATTCAAACTCGCTCTTCCCTTACGACAAGCCGAGGATACAAAGCTCTGATTAAGACACCGAAGAAAGCAGGCAAACTTGAACTTAACGAAGAAAAGATTGCCGAGGCACGACGCTGGGCAGGTTACTACGCTGTTTGCACGAATTTAGAGAAGAAAACCTCTGAAGAACTCATGAAGATGTACCGCAATCTCTGGCGCATTGAGGATTGCTTCCGCGTGAGTAAAACAACGCTTGAGGCACGTCCTTGTTTTGTCTGGACAGAGGAACACATTAAGGGGCACTTCATGAGTTGCTTTATCAGCCTCGTCATAGAGAAGTACATGCGCTACGTTCTAAAGGAGAAAATTGAAGGAATCACAAACGACGAAATCAATGAAGCTCTTCGTACAGCGAATGTGGCCTATGACAATGGTGATCCTACGACACCTGTTTACTTACGACTCTATTCACCAGCGGGCCGCTTTGATGACATGCTGCGTGCCTTCTCTTTGGAGCCTCCTCTACGCTATGAGACTGCAAAGAGTCTCAAGAAAAAACTGAAACTTCAGTCCATCGCCCCAAACTAAGAAATTTTGCACTACGCTATATGAAAAAGTCTGCACCCCAAAAGTCCTTTGGGATCAATGAGGTGCATAGTCTTTTTGAGGAAATTGCTGAAAAAGTCGGGAGAAATCTGAAGCCATGGCATGGGATCACCTGCTGCAAGTGCCTTATAAGTAACTTCAAATTCGTCACCAT
>CAVCTI010000273.1:0-2436 GCA_963604755.1 Duodenibacillus sp.
TTTCAACGCTAAAGGAATTGGCTCGCCGCTGGAAGCCCGAGGCTGTTAGTTCCTTTAAGAAGTCAACACGCCATGAGGCTTTAAGTGACATCCTAGAATCCATCGATGAGTTAAAGCACTATCGTCGAGAGATTATGAAAATCTAGAAAACAAAAAAGCCCGCGAAAATTGAACTCTACCCCAAAAAGTAGACCATTTTAATTTTCAATTTTGGGTTATTTGACGACGGTATTCTATCGGAGTCAGATAACCCAATTTCTTTTGAATTCGTTGCTCGTTGTAGTACTTGATATATTCCATCACAAAAGTTGAGGCCTCATCAAAACTTAAGTCCCAACGAGCTTTGTTATATCGAGGATAAAACCATTCGCATTTCATCGTACCGTTAAAGCTTTCAATCACAGCATTATCCAAGCAGTTGCCCTTACGAGAAAGGCTCTGTGTGAACCCTAATTTTTTGAGTTTATGACTAAAAGCAGGGGTCGTGTACAGATGCCCTTGATCTGTATGGAACATCCCTTGAGTGAGCGGTGCGTGTAGTTGATCAAGTGTTCTCATCGCCAAATCCATGTTCTGCGATCGGGATGTCGCACAGGCCACAATTTCTCTTGTACAGAGATCCTTAACCAACGAAACGTAACACCATGATCCGTCTTTAAGCGGCAGGTACGTGACATCGCTCACTAGCTTTTCTCCAGGTCGCTGCGCTTGGAAGTCTCGGTTCAAAACGTTTCCAGGAAGCGTACGTTGTTTGACTTCAACCTGAGAGCAAAAATAATTACGTTTTTTCCGAATCACAGCATGGAGCCCAAATTTTGACATCAGCCTAGCTACTCGCTTGTGATTGACATTTTCTCCTTGTCTCCTAATCTCATGGGTAACACGATCAATGCCGTACGTATAACGATGTTTCTCTTGGATTTGTTTAATTTTCTCTCCCAATTTTTCATCGTCTAAGCGCCGCTGACAAGGATTGTTCTGTTGCTGTCTTTGTTTATATACGGTGCTACGATTCACGCCTAAGAGACGACACGCCGTACGTAAGCTAACCGTGCCTGAAGCCGCTTTCTTTGCTGCCTGTATTCTTTTTTTTTGAGCTCGTCCGGATCGCTTTCCTCCAATACTTCCAGCAATGCGATATTGACCTCCAGTAAGTCACGTATCTCTCGACATTCTTTCTTGCTGAGCGGTTGCTTGTCCTGCTTGTCCTGCCGCTGTACGTGCTGTTGCAGTTTGGCTTTTTGTTCTTGCAATCTTTTCATGGCATTCCTCCCTCTTGGAAGGATAACTATGCCATGCTTTAAATAGTTTTTGACTCCCTTTGCTATGGTTGAACTTCTTAGACCGTATTTGATTGCCAGTTGTCTGCAACCATATTTACTTTGTAAGTATTCGGTGACTGCCGCCAAAAGCACTTGTGGATTAGTTTTTTTTGTTTTGGAATTGACCCATGAGCTCTCATCGCCAGAGCGATATAGCAGTGAGTATGTTTTAATCGTGCTTTCGCTGAGTCCAAGTATCTTCGCTACTGCACAATAGCCGTAGCCTTGCTTAAAAAGATCTAAGACTTTTTCTTTGATTTCCCTTGGCAAGCTTTTGCCTTGCATAAAAATTTCCCCTATCTAGTAGATACTGGTCTACTAAACGGGGGAGTGTTCATTTCAAAGGGGGCTTTCTCTTTACCTTCGCTCAACAAACCAAAGCGTCGTGCCTGTGGCAAGAGCCATGATAATAACGGGCACTAAAGGAACTGCTGGGGCGGGAAGGAACCCCGCAACACCTGCAAAAGAGAATGCGTTATCAAAACCATAAAAGAGGATGCCGATGACAAGGCCTACAAAAACCTTCAGAGACATCCCTCCAGAACGCACATTGAGATAGGCAAAAGGCATAGCCACCGCTAGCATCACAAGAACAACCAAGGGATAGAAAAGGTGGTTCCAGAATTCGACTTCATAGCGTTCGGATGTCTGATGCATCTCTTTTAAGTGTGAGATGTAACCGCGCAATTCGAATACACCCATCGCTGCTGGCTTTACAGTTAAAACTTCCAAAATCTCTGGCTTCATCTCACTTTCAAGCATCAGGTCTACCCCTCGACGAAGGGAGACCTTCTCGATCATTGGATCTTCACTGCGATCGATTCTCGGAAAAGATTCAACCTGTGCATCGACAAGGTGCCAACCGCGACCCGGTACATGCACGCCACTTTTTGCGTGAATGATGCGCTCTAATGCTCCCTCGGGCGCAGAAAACTCAAAAACTCGCCAGCCCCCTGTCTTCATATCTTCCCCCACGAGAAGACTTTCCACATTTACGAAGCGAACAAGCCGTGGCTTGCCAGAGCCATCTTTCACAATGTCTTTAACCCAAACTCCTGACTCAAAACCGTGAATACGCTTTAGATTTGTGTTGTACACATTCACACGTCTTAAA
>CAVCTI010000274.1:0-2392 GCA_963604755.1 Duodenibacillus sp.
ACTCTGACCCTTTCATCATAGAGGGTGGACGCAGCAAAAGTCCATCTTAATTTTTCATGAAAGGGTCAGAGTCCCAAGCGTGCGGAGCCCCCTGCATAGAGATTATGCATTCACAACAAAGGTCCCGTCACCGAGTGCCTGCCCAAATTACAAAACCATTCTAAACGCTAACACGGATTCAATGCGATAAGTGCACCCGTAGCTTTGTCTATCAAGATTCCGTGCTCAGCGATTTCAAAGTTTTGTGCCTTTATGTTTGCGACTGACTTCATATATTTGTGAAGACGCACGTTTGTCAGGGCATTCGTCTCTTTCTCAACGTACATCTTGTCTTGAGTAAACAGACGAAAGATAATCCGAATCAGTCTGTGTGCGATGGCTACAACGGCTCTTCGAGTTCCTCTTGTTTCTTTAAACGCCTGAAACAGGGACCTCAAGAAGCCGCGACGCATTAAACCAATAGCTTGGCCGCATTCGACCAAGATGGCTCGCAGATATTTATTGCCTTTAGCTGCACGACCACTGTAGCGTTTCCCCGCAGACTCTTTGTTCCCCGGACAGACACCAGCCCAAGACGCGAAATGTTCTTCGTCGCAGAAACAATCTAAATCGTTAGTAATTTCCGAGAACATCAACCGCGCTGCTCGTTCCTTTATTCCAGGAATAGATGTGAGCTTGTCGATGTACTTCTGGTACTTCGATTGCATCTTGCAGAGCAGTTTATAGAGCTCATCACAGCGGTTTTCGAGATCTAACATGTGCTGTTGTTGGACAAGCAATGCCTCAGAGATTGCTGGAGAAACAGCGAAATTCAGCGCATCGAGAATTTCCTTTGGACTCTTGCGTAGCCTTCTGTGGTTATCTTCAATCGCCTTTGGAAGCGCCGACAAATTTCCGCGACAGTAAATTTCAAGGATTGCTTTTGCTGCTTTTCCTCGAGAGTCACTAAAGACAGAACTGACACGGCAACCAATAAAATTCAAGGTCTTTAGATAACGACTACGTGCTCGAGAATGTTCTGCCGTCATTTTGATGAGCAAGCGGGATACCGTTCGCATCTCTCGAAAACATTTTGCTGGAACAAAAGATCCTCGTACGGTTCCAAGCCGAGCAAATAGAGCTAATCGTTCAGCGTCTTGTTTGTCCGTCTTTCGTCCGTTCACAGCTCGGAAATCTCGAGCGTTAATTAAGGATAGTTCGTGACGAGTGAATCCGACTGATTCCAAGGCTTCATAAGGACTGAACCAAAGAACTCCAGTTGATTCCATAAGAATGCGCTCAGGATTCCTTTCCCGACACCATTTGGAGAACTTTTCCAACTCCGATGATGTAGTTCCAAACTGCCGAACTTCAGTCGTGATTTCCTCGCTTTCTCGGTTGCAATTCTGGTAGGCACAAACCAAAAGACTATGGTGAACATCAATGCCAATAGAACTGTTATACAAGGCTTTTGCCACTGGAACTTCTGCAGGAGAACACTTTTGTCGGATGACAGTAGTGGACTCACGTCCCTTCGGTTTACAATGACTCATAGTTGACCTCCGTTTGAAAAAAACGGTATCGTCAGAGCCCCGGCGAGCGAATCGCACTGGTAAAGCGAAACAAATGTAGCTACCGACAAGAGTCAGAGCTCATTTTTTCACACGCCTAACCCAGTGGGTCAGAGCAATATAGGGTGCGAAAACCAATGTGCCGCAATTTTTTAACGGCTGCAGTCCTCTTAAGACTGTTTGCCAAAAAAACGGACGCGGTCTGATGAGCACGCTGGGACTCTGACCCTTTCATCATAGAGGGTGGACGCAGCAAAAGTCCATCTTAATTTTTTAGAGAGGCATCTTTTCTTGATTGCTCGATTTCGTTCACGAAAATGAATTTTGAAGGGTGTTCCTTCTTAAGTTTTCATTTTACGCAAAGGAGGCCTGCAAGAATTTCAAAAATATATAAAAAATCAGCATCAACCGTCCTCCTTTTTATTTTCTTTGCATGCGTAGCAAAACGCGAACGCAATATGCAAAAAAATACCCTTTTCCACGCAATCTACGGTTGCATCGGTGGCTCTTATTTCAAGGCTCACCGCCTTTAAGCCATGGAGAAAAGGTTATGAACAAATTTGCACGTACGCTCATTGCAGCCAGTGCCCTTGCAACATTAGCAGGAGCCAGTTTCGCTACAAGCGTTCAAATGTATGGTCGTGTTGACAATGGTCTTTATTACGTTCACAAAAAGGCTGGCAAAACGACAACGAACGAATTCACAATGGAAAGTGGCATGGGTGGTGCCTCTCGTTGGGGTATCAAGGCTGATTCCGATGAAATCGCTCCGGGCTGGAAAGTTTCCGTAAAACTCGAAGGAAAGATTTGCACGGATACTGGTGAAAAGGGTAGTGATGAAC
>CAVCTI010000275.1:0-2303 GCA_963604755.1 Duodenibacillus sp.
TCCTCTAGCTTAAGTACAGGAGAAAGCGGAAATCTCTTCTCTGCTTCGTGATAGTCGAGAACCTCATCGGCCGTTGAGAGAACAAGAAGAATATTCTTGGGGCTTTTTAACTTCACAAAGTCTAGGGCACGCAGCTCCTCAGCGTATTCACTGCGGACGAGAACCTCTGTGCCTGCTCGGGTCTTCTGAATTCCTTTATAGGCCTCCAAATAATCCCAAGGGCGAACAGCAGGATTAATAAGTACTGCTCGGCAACCCGTATCCGCAACAATGCGTGCGGCATAAAAACCGCCTAAGCTCGAAGCAACAATGCCGTAATCACCAATATCCCTATCACGAACCAAACTGCAAAGAGCATTCCAAACTTCAAGGGGTTTACGGTTCATGTCTGGAGCAATAAAGTTTATCCCTCGTCTTTCACATTCCCGCCGTACAAGAGTGGCTTTCGGAGCCGTGGGGGACGAAAGAAATCCGTGTAAATAAAAAATCGTGTGCGCCACTTTTTTCTACGCCTTGAGAGCTTTGAGAAGTTTCTCGTGTACAGAAAGCGCCGTTACTCATACATAAAATCACATCACCGCTCCGCGCTTCTTTTGTAACGGAATTAACAAGCCGATCGATCTCCCCCTTAAAACACTCGACTTTCTCTCCGAGAGGCCTCAAAGCCGCTGCTGCGTCCCAATCGACACCCGCACCGCTATAGCACCAAACACGATCAGCACCCTCAAGGGAAGCAGCAAGCCGCTCCTTCATCGTTCCAAGCTTCATCGTATTGCTTCGTGGCTCAAAGACAGCAAGGATACGACGAGAATTAGTACCTATCTTGCGTCTAAGGGCAGCGATTGTCTCGTGAATTGCTGTTGGGTGATGTGCGAAGTCATCAACTACCGTAACGCCTCGCTCCGTACCTTTTACTTCAAGGCGTCTCTTTACTCCGCTAAAAGACGCAAGCGCTTCAAGAGAGGCTTCTGGAGTCACTCCCGCATCGTTTGCTGCGGCAATAGCCGCCAAAGCGTTTAACTGATTGTGGCGTCCGGCGAGATTTAGTTGCAACGAACCAAGGCGAGTCCCGTTTTTGAAAACTTCCCCTTCTTCATCAACAAACCAGCCCTCAGGAGAATCAAAGTATTCAATCCGACTCCAAAGACCTCGAGAAATCACTCTTTCTAGAGCTTCAGACTTTGCATTGGCAATGACCAAACCTCCTCGTGGGATAGTCCTCACAAGGTGGTGAAACTGTTTTTCAATTGCCGCAAGATTCTCGAAAATATCTGCATGATCGTATTCGAGGTTATTGAGAATCGCAGTCCTCGGCCGGTAGTGTACAAACTTACTGCGTTTATCGCAGAAACAGGTGTCGTACTCATCGCCTTCAATGACAAAGTAGCGAGACTCCCCTAAGTGTGCCGAGCGATTAAAGTCACTTGGAACGCCTCCAACGAGAAATCCTGGTTTTAATCCTGCGCACTCTAGAATCCACGCCAAAAGAGAGGTTGTTGTTGTCTTTCCGTGCGTACCAGCAACAGCTAGGACGTGGCGACCTTGAAGGATGTTTTCACTAAGCCACTGAGGCCCCGAGGTGTAGGGCTCACCAGCTTCTAAGATTGCCTCAAGTAGAGGATTGCCGCGACTTACAGCATTGCCAATTACCCAAAGGTCTGGCTTAATGGAAAGTTGCTCCGCCCCATAGCCTTGTTCGATGCGCACTCCTGCCATCTTGAGTTGATCACTCATAGGCGGATAAACATTTTTGTCTGACCCAGTTACAGTATGGCCTGCCGCGATTGCTAACTGAGCGAGGCCACCCATGAAGGTGCCACAGATTCCAAGAATATGAATATGCATATGGGGCGTTACTTTCTTTGAAACGAAATTCTCCTAGAAGTTCCTTTAAAGAAACTTCTAAGAATCCCGCATTCTACTTCTGCGTACCTGCGATGAGATTAATTAACGTAAGGGTCGTCTCTAGACTCTTCTCCCAGGGACCCAAAGGCAAGAATTCGCAGTTTGAATGGAAGTTATGTCCTCCTGTGAAGTAATTTGGCGTAAGAATTCCTTTTGCAGAAATGAAAGATCCATCCGTACCGCCACGCATTGCGATGGTCTTAGGTTTAACGCCAACGATTTCTAAGGCCCGATAGAGGTAATCGATACCAATGCGATTTGTCTCCGTGACAGCATCTGCAATATTGGCGTAAGTATCCGTTTCTTTGTATGTAATCTCAGCCTTCGGGTGGCGAACCTTTAAGAATTCAACAGCCTTAAGTAAGAGAGCCTTCTTAGCCTCGTAACCCGCCTTAGAG
>CAVCTI010000276.1:0-2282 GCA_963604755.1 Duodenibacillus sp.
CTTCGGAGGTGCTCCAAAATACCTTGTCATGGATAACGCCAAAGCACTCGTAAAACATGCCAATTGGAATGAAAGTGATGTGCAGTTCGTTATTCAAGATCTTTGCGAGCACTATCACATGATTCCGCAGCCATGCAAGGTGCGCAGCCCTAGGCAGAAGAATCGTGTCGAAGCCGCTTGTAATGATGTTCAACGTTGGATTTGCGCCGCTTTTGAACTGGACGGTAAGACCTATTACAAAGACCTCGAAGCCCTGAATCTAGCCATTCGAGCTGCCTGCGACAAAATTAACGAAAGAGAATTCCGAAATGCGAGCCACGATTCTCGTAGGAGTTTATTCCTTAGAGAAGAAAAAGAGTGCCTGCAAGCGCTTCCAAATGTCTCCTATAGCACTGTTGAGTGGCGAATGCTCGTCACAGACAAAGGTCACTGTGTGCGCCTTAGATTTGACGGTGGCCACCGCTATAGCGTACCTCCCGAATACAAAGGTAAGACGGTTCTACTGCGACTTACAAGTGACGAAATCCGAATCTATGACCTCAAAAAACCAGGAAAACCCATTGCTATTCACGAACGTTGCTACAAGACCAAAGGAACAAAGACACACCTTCTCGAGGAACACTTAACTGAGGAAGAAAAGAAACTGAGGCGAAGTCCAGAAGAGTTCATTTCCTTGTTTAAAAAGGTAGGACTCAATCTCAAACTCGTCAAGGATTATGTCGGAAGAGTCTATGACAACTTTGCTGGACGACAGCAGTGTGGTGCTCTTTATTCCCTGTGTCTTAAGCACAAAAAGATTGCTCTGTTAAATAAGTGCCTTGATAAGGCTCTCAAATGCGAGAACCTCAGATACAGCTTCATAAAGAAGCTTGTGGAACAAGAAGAGGCCATCGCAAATCGGCAAGGTCAATTAGATCTAGACCTTGAATCTGATCCCAAATACATGACCGTTAAGCACAAGAACATCCGAAACAATTTCAAATAGGAGCTCCAAAAAAAATGAAGGCAGAGAAAACAACCTTTGAAAGGCTTTTACCAAAACTCTCTCGCTTACGCTTAGGAGGAATGGTCCCAAAGTTAGAAGAGTTGCTTGAAGATCCCAAGAGCCTCGAAGAGAGCCACCTACAGTGGCTCACAGAACTTCTTGATGCCGAGATTGCTCGCAGAGACGAGAACGCCTTAGTGAGAAGAACAAGAGAGGCAACCATAAAGTACGCAGATGCCTGTATGGACTTAATCGACTACAAATCCGCTCGTTCTCTTAAGAAAACAAAATTACAAAGCCTAGCGAGTTGTGAATGGATACAGTGCCATCAAAACTGCATAATCACTGGAGCGACAGGTAGTGGGAAGAGTTACATCGCATCAGCCCTGACAAACGCAGCGTGCCGAATGAACTTCAGCGCACGATTTGTTCGAGTTCCTCGTTTTTTGAAGACTCTGGAATCTATGCATGTCCTTGACAGAGGGTTTGAGAAAGAACTCAAAGAACTACGACACATTGATTTACTGGTTCTTGATGATTGGGGCATAGGACAAATCAATGCAATTGGACGGTCCGACCTTCTTGAAATTATCGAAGATCGCTGTGGTCATGCCAGTACGCTCATTACAAGCGTTCTCCCTGTGAGTGCATGGGCAGCGTATATCAATGACGCTACGTACGCGGACTCAATCCTCGACAGAGTTGTTCGAAACGCACACCGTATTGAGATTAAAGGCGAGTCCATGCGACAAAGCCCAAAGTACGGAGCAATCAATGAAAAGTAGTCTTTACAAAAGGGGCTCTGCCCCTCGTGCGCAAAGCGCACTTCACCCCGCAGTTTATTTGCCCCACAAAGTGGTCCTTACCCCCTTTGGAGAGCAAATACCGACAAAGGCGTGAACAATTACAGATATACTTCGATATGCACGGATAGGAGCAGTCCGAATCCGTGTCCCCGCGAAGTGGTTCTTCGTACGACCGCCTTGTTGGATAAACCAATCGGGCGGTTTAGCAAGAACTCTCTTAGACGAAATGTTTTAACGAAAATTGCGACACTCTTCGCCACCAACGAGGTTACGAAAAGAGGAAAGCAAAAAGATGAAAAGGGGAATTTGAACTGGGCTGTTATGCGAAATGTTAGGCGCTCGCGTGTTTAAGAAAATCGGGCGCTCGCGTGTTTGAGAGCACCGCTCGCGAAAATAAGAAATACCAAAGAGGAAGAACTGTTATAAGTGTTGCTTAGTCATTACGCACGAGCGCAATGTCTAAAAAAATTTTCCCAATAAAACAAGGGTTC
>CAVCTI010000277.1:0-2195 GCA_963604755.1 Duodenibacillus sp.
CGAGAAGGAGTACTCCGAACAACGCAGCTAAAACGATGCCGTAAACCAAGAGCGTGTAGAAGACGCCTTTGTCATTAATTGCTGAAATCAAAGAAACAGCGTAAATTATTCCACAAATCCCCAATAGGTCATGGAAACCTTTACCCATAAGAGCTCCCCCTCTTTTTCCTGTGTCCTAAGCTAAAGGGTTTAGCCATCTTGCGGCACTTACCAATGTGACCAAGCCTTCCAAACCATAGCACAACAAATCGCAACTTCATAGGTTTGATTTTCACTTAACAAATAGGCCCAAAACACGAACTTGAGATGCTCTGTTTTGGGCCTAAGCGGGAACTCCCCCTTTCCCTGAAGTCAAAGCCTACAAGGCTTTTTTCTCAAAGCCAGCAGCTCTTAGAGCTTTGCGAATCGCTCGTGCTTCTTTGCCGCTATCTCCGAGAAGAATTTCATAAAGAAGTTTCGCTAATTCTTTTAAGAAATCCTCGTCTTCAAGATTTTTTAATCGGATAAAGTTATCTTTGAGGATTTCAATGAGTTCCGGCTCTTCAAAGACATCGCGATAGTCCATTCCGGTTAATAAGAATGTGTAAATCAGCTCAACAGCTTTCTCGCCAGGTTGTCTTTCTACAATAAAATCGTTACAGAATCTTGTGATGTTTTCTCTGATAAGCATCGGCGCATACATAACATTCTCGAATGGCATGGCATCTGCCACAACCATCTGCGGCACAACAACAAGCTCTGGAATATCCTCGACGGCTTCGCCCTCAGCCCGCTCGATAGTGAGTAGCAGGTTTGTCGCAGGCCCCACAAGATCGTATTCACAGCCGATTTTTTCTTGATCTTTTGTCTCTTCTGCTTCCATCATTCTTGAGTTAGCCACAAGCTTTGCGACAGATTGCTCTTCTTGAGAAGCCTTACCGTGTAGATCTGCTCTCATTAATTTTGTTTCGTAAAACCAAGAGAGAACCGGGTTCTCATCGGGCTTTTCACTAAAGTGCGCATAGACCGCGACAGAGTCGCCTGAGAAAATCGATAACGGAAGTTTGCTTTGATAGTCAGGTTTGACGCGTCCCCAGTCGACTGTTGGCGCAATACTTACCAGCGCTCTCATGCGAGCAAGCATCCGAGCGATGGCTTTTCCGATTTCACTTTCATCGTGCACGGCTTCATAGACACCACGTGTGGCTTTTGCGCAGTGCGAAAGATTGGCTTCCTCGGGAGCCAGACCGATGCCGATAATAAAAAGACGGCAGGAGCAATTTTTCACAACATTAAATAGTGCTTCCTCTCCCCAGACATCTCCATCGGTAATAAGAAGAATGTCGCGCTTTGCCGCTCCCATTTTCTTCGCGCCAATAACGGCTTTAAGAGCCTCAACGAGCTCAGTGCCGCCCATATCGGCTTCAGTTTCTTCTACGCACGGCAAAAACACATCACGCATGTTTCTCACAGTGCACTTCATGGGCTCTTGAATGTCGTGACACACATCCGACCCAAAGCGCGAATAAGTGATGGTGTCTCGACGCTTTAAGCTTTGAGAAAAGCGCTTGAGTGCCTTTTTCGTAAGATTCATGGAGCTCCCGTCCATCGAGCCCGAACAATCCACAAGAATGCTTAGAGAAATGGGGCTATCTGCGACTTCTGCCTTCGGAGAAAACGAAGCAATCGCAGCCCACCCATCACTGTCGTGGCTAACAAGCATCCCTTCTCCGACCACCTCAGAAATATCGATGGCGATATCGCGATCTAACGCGGCGTTTTCCGGAAGCACGACTTCAAAGTCACCTCCTCCGATTGACGCAAGAGAAATCGCGTGCGTCGGAGAACTGACTCTTCCCTTTGCCAGAAAACCAGAAAGAACGATTTTCCCTTTACAGTCGTAATGCGCAAATAGGTTGCTACGCACTCGTTTTTCGTTTCTTGGTGCGGCTCCCCATTCCATCTCATAGCGATCGGCAATCACGGTGGGGATGGTAATTTTGACTGAGCCTTGTTTGACTTCGAGCACTTCAGAAATCGTAAGATGCACTGTGGCTTTCTCTTGCGGCTTTAAATTTCCTAAAGATGTTGATGCAATTCCGCTAGAAACTTCGAGCATCACGGGAGCGCCCCCCCCCTTGTCTAAGCTTTCTTCGTACTTTTCTTTGGCTTTAACTTTAGGAAAGGCTTTTGCTTTGCGTGTGACGCCTCCTACT
>CAVCTI010000278.1:0-2120 GCA_963604755.1 Duodenibacillus sp.
TGCCAAGATTAATGCCGAAACCGAAGTCCACCTCAAACAAGTCTGAGCCTGGAGCTCTGCGAATATCGATTTCTGAATCCACAATTCGACCGTACAACTCTTGGGCCGAAGACGTCAACACTGTGTCAATTCCGATAACAGCCTCAGCAACGTGGTGGTCTTCAGCTGTAGCTCCAGATTTAAGCAACCCTTTAAATGAAACGTCAAAAACGGCCAAAGCCATCTTTTCTCTCCTAAAATTGCACGAATGAACGGGGTATTCTACCTTTCTTTTTGAGTAGGACACAGTGACGTGAACTTTGATGGACAAACGCCTCTAAAAGATGCACTCTCGGAAGACTTCTCAGAAGAAGTCCTCGACGCACTTATCTCTTTTGGTGACACGACACTTGAAGAACTCTATGAACACATTGCCTATGCGGGGAATTCATGGTTTAAAAGCTTCGAGGAAGTTTCTGAGGATACCGCTACAAAACTTCTTGATTGGCTAAAAGAGAACGCCCCTGAGATTGGAGAAATCCTTCCCGAGTTTTACCCCGTTACAAAAGAGTCACACGCGGTTGCAAAGAAAGTTGTAAAAGTTATCGGGAACACAACGCCTGGTAGCGTTCTCGTTACGAAGAAAGAATTCTCCTCCGTCCTAGGCGACCTTCCTTCGGGACTATCTGGTGAGTACGGAGAGAACCGCTCGGAAACACCTGCATCAATTTCAGCGACCAATGATTTCGCAGCAATCGATTCTTGGCTTAAAGCAAGAGCAGCGAATGCGAACACCTGTGCACAATACCGCAATCAAGCAGAAAGATTCCTCCTTTGGATCACAATGGAAAGACAAAAGGCCTTGAGTTCAGCGACAGCGGAAGACGCCGCAGCTTACTATCGCTGGCTTGAGGAACTAGGCCGCACATCAGAAAAAGAGTGGAGCACGCGGTGGCATCTACCGCAGACAACTTGGATTGGGCCGAAGAACGCACCGCGTCTAAGTGAGGCTTGGAGACCATTTAATGGCCCCTTAAGCCCGGCGAGTCGCAAAGCGGCAACCACTGCCGTAAGGCTTCTTTTTAACTTCTTGGCAAAAACGAATTACCTAAGAAGTAATCCCTTCGATCAAGTTTCTTCCAAAGTACGACTTCTCGCTGGAGAAGGTGCACCACAGGCCTTTGCCGACAGATCCCTTACAACTCGGCAGTGGGATGAAATTCTCGCATCCCTTGACGCTCTGCCAGAGAACCTTATGAAGTTGCGTCTTCGTGTGATTCTCTTTTTAGGTAAGGGCTTGGGGATGCGTGCCTCAGAGATGATTAATGCAAAGACAGGATGGATTGTCGAGCGGCGCATTGGCGATGAAGAAATCACCGTTATCGAAATCGTTGGTAAGGGAGACAAAATCCGTAGGCTTCCCCTCTCTGAAGATGCTAAGAGGGCGATTAATCGCTACCTTGCAAATCGTGGTTTTGAAAGTTACACAAAGGCTCCTCCAACGACACCACTCCTTGCAAGCCTCGGAGGGAATAAAAAGAGTGCTAGTGGCAGCATCTCTCGCTCCGGACTTTACAAAGCGCTCATTGCGTTTTTCTCTAAAGTTGCCGCAGACGTTGAAGAAAAAAATCCCGCAGACGCTGAAAAGCTTCGTGCGGGATCTACGCATTGGTTGCGACATACCTTTGCTATGACTGCTCTGCGGACAATGGACATCAACATCGTGCAATCCGCAATGGGCCACGCATCCATCGGAACCACGAGTCGCTATTTAGCCCCAGAAGAGGCTGAAGTTGCTCGAGCGATGAAAAAGATGAAGTCGCTTTAAAAAAAATTCTCTTTTCTACTTTTTTACTCCCTCAAGCCATTTAGAAGGCTCTGTTTGCGTTTCCGCTTTAGCTGTTTTGCCAACGAC
Source organism: Duodenibacillus sp. (assembly GCA_963604755.1). Taxonomy (GTDB): domain Bacteria; phylum Pseudomonadota; class Gammaproteobacteria; order Burkholderiales; family Burkholderiaceae_F; genus Duodenibacillus. The sequence continues at coordinate 1,895 of CAVCTI010000278.1, forward strand.
CCACTGTTTAGCCGCACGAGCCTTTCCTTGAACGTGCTCGACTTCAACCTTCCAAATGCTAGCTTCAGAAAAACGCTCTGCCATCTGTGTGGCATTGCGTTCATCGCTATTTTCAGGAGCATAGCGTTTAACAATAGCCATCATGGCTCTCACGCGCAGTGCTGGGTCTTCTACTAAGGAGGCACGCCCTGTGACAACAGCACTTGCAAAGTCAACCGAATACCAC
>CAVCTI010000279.1:0-2088 GCA_963604755.1 Duodenibacillus sp.
CGGTGCTCCTTGCTTTTACCGAACATGACATTGCCTCTTTCTCGTTCAATTTCGAAGAAGTAGTTGGTGCAGTCGTAGAAAAGAATGTCCTTGTTTCTGTCTATCAAATCCTGGCTGTTTTCATAAACGGCCGCCTGAATCTGGTCGGAATGCTTAGCGAGTACATCCAAACTCCTGTATACATGCTGAATGTCAAACGTGGGTTGTTTGAGAAAGTTAAAGGCATATTCGTAGGAGGAGAGCTTTGACGCAGGCGCAATCATCCTTGCACAAATTAGCATTTCAAGTACATCTGAGAGGTTATAGCTGATTTTAGATTCTTTCGAGATTTCTTTGCATATGTCATCAAGACCAAGGCTGTGATAGATTGCCTTCGGGAAAAGGTAGCCAATGTTGAAACTCTGCTGCTTGTCGAGCGTTAGCTGCACGCCCTCACTAAATGTAACATCAACACCGAAGCGCCCTTCGTTTTCTGCGATGGTCAGTTCCTTTGCTTTTTCTTTCGCCCAAGCGATAACCTTTTCTCTGTCGTTGTCGTGCTCTGGAAGCAGGCTTTCCATAGTTCCAAGCTTTGAAACAATCTTGGATGTTGTTTTGTTCTTGCTTACTCTAATGGATTTTGTGATGTAAAGTTGCTCTGCGTTCTTTGATTTGGAAATTGTTAGTCTCATGGTTTGCACCTCCTAAGTACTATTATATCACAGAATGCCACAAAATGCCACACTTTTTTTAAAAAATTTGACAAAAAAATTAAGCGTTTTCAACGCTTGAGGCGATTATTTTGGATTTGAAGTGTCAAACTCCCGTATTAAATATATTCACAGCTTTAAATTCTTTGTTAAAGCTTTTTTCTTTAAAAAAGCGCGAAACGGCTCATAGGTTAGCCTTTTCCCACACAAATAGTCTATAGCCCATTGTAGCACAAGTTTGAATAAAAATACAGTTTTTTGCAGTCTCTTAGCAAAAAATTTCAAATAAGTTCGTGATGCTATTCTCCATGTACATTAAAAAATACATGTATACCCCCTTGACGCCTTCCCTCAAGCGGTGCTATAGTACTCCTTGTACAATTTAATATTGCGACGAACGAAGTTTGCAGGAAAAAGCCGCAAGGCTTGCCGAAGGAGTAAAACTCTCAGGCTTTCGGACGACCGATGTGTCCTGGCAATGGCGAGGTGCCATTCACCAGCGACCGACACCGACCGAATGAGGACTGTGAACGGATGTGGCTCTGGAGAACGTTCTCCCCCAACCAGGTGGAGAGCTGCCGAAGGTGCAAAACTCGCATGACTAGCGGCTAGAAATGGTAGCGGCTGGCGGCGAGCGAATCTCTCAGGCAAAAGGACGGAGTAAGAACACAGTAAAGTTTCAAAAAGGTGTGACAGCGATGTCGCGCCCGCTAGCTGTTCGTTTCTTTGGAGCCGGATTTCTTGTATACAATGCAGGAATGCCGGTTTTTTGTTTGCCGCAATTTACTTCAAACGAAAGGATATATAAACATCATGGAACAACTAACCAATCTCGTAAGCCAGATCAGCGACATCGTGTGGAACGGACTTCTGCTCTACCTGCTCGTTGGTACTGGCATCATCTTCACAATTCGCACGCGTTTCGTACAGGTTCGCAAGTTCGGGGCAGGCTTGAGGCGCCTCTTCGCCAACTTCTCCCTCAACGGTGAGAAAGCAGGCAAAGACGGCATGAGCTCATTCCAAGCTCTTACGACCGCCATCGCAGCTCAGGTCGGCACAGGTAACATCGCAGGTGCCGCAACAGCGCTTTATTCAGGCGGCCCTGGCGCCATCTTCTGGATGTGGCTCTCCGCATTCTTTGGCATGTCCACAATCTATGGCGAAGCTGTACTCGCACAGAAATACAAGACGACCGACTCCGAAGGTCACGTAACAGGCGGCCCAATCTACTACATCCGCGGCTGCTTCAAGGGCAAGTTCGGCAAGTTCATGGCTGGATTCTTCTCAGTTGCAATCATCTTCGCACTGGGTTTTTCCGGCAACATGGTACAGGCCAACTGCATCAGCGCCGCATTCGAGACAGCGTTCGGAACTCCTGCAATCGTAGTCGGCATAGCAT